>CAYWRD010000119.1:0-4323 GCA_964460675.1 uncultured Nitrosopumilaceae archaeon | reverse complement strand
GGGGCGTCTCCGCCGCAGGCGGCCATCGCGCCGACGGCGGCGTACAGGACGAGCGTGACGATCCGGCTCGAGCGACGGGGGCAGGACATCCGACGGTCTCCATTCGCTGGTGGTCCGGGACGACGCCGAGCGTCCCTCCCGATCATTCGGACGGTACCCGTACAGTCGACAGCAACGAGCCACCGGTGGAAAGCGGGAGTTTCCCGGTGCCCGGTGTGGGGGATCTCCCTACGCGCGCTCGACGTGAGGTCGGGCAGGGCCGCCGCCCTGACCGGGCCCGTCCTTCGGCGACCGAGACCGTGAGGATGAGACGTGGGGGCTCCGGTGCCGGGACGCCGGAGGTCGATCCGACCGGCTGCCATTCCGGCCGTCGCTCCCGGATGGGGATGCCGGCCTCGGGTCGCCCCGGCAGTCCCGTCCCACGGGTCGGACGTCGGGACACGTCCGTCGGCCGCCGATTCCGCCCCCCTCGCGGCGTGGGCCGCGAGGCTCGTCCGCCGGACCGAGAACTTCGTCGATCGGCCGAATCGGCAGGCCGGATCGGGCCCGGGGATTGCAGCAGGGCGCGGTCAGCTGCCGGGGTGCAGCTCCGCGTGCCGCGGCACGGCACCATGCAGCAGGAAGCATCGAGGAGAAGAGACCATGAGCACTCACCTGTCAGATGTTCGACGCGTCGCGCTGGGCCTACTGGCCCTGACCGTAGGCCTGGCCTCCGGGGCGGCCGCCCAGGAGCGCTTGACCTTCGACGGCCGGGCCGGAATCGCCCTGCCGACTGGCAAGCTCGCCGACGCCGCCGATCCCGGGTTCACGTTCGGGCTCGGAGGCGCGTACTGGATCAGCCCCAGGGTCGCCCTCACGGCGGACGGTGACCTCGAGCTCCTCCGCGGCCAGAAGGTGTCCGGAGCTCGGGGGGCCGATCTGAACCTGTGGCACTACAACGCGGGTGCCGCCGTCAACCTGGCGCCGACCACGTCACGCTGGAGGGTCCTGGCGAACCTGGGCGCGGGGGCCTCGACCTTCGACTCGGAGGGCTCGGCGTCCGAGACGCTGACCCGATTCACGACGAACGGCGGCCTCAGGCTGGCCTACAGGATCGCGAATCGGTCGGACGTGTTCCTGGGCAGCCAGGCGTTCCTGATGTTCACGGATGAAGCCAGGCAAGGCGCCGACACGAACTGGTCGATCCCCGTCCACGCTGGGTTGCGGCTGAAGGTCTAGCCGCCGTCGGACCCCCGCGAGGGATCCGAATCCAGGAGCACCCACGCCGGGGGGCACCGTGAGGCGCCCCCGGTCGCCTGCAGGGGTGTCCGACCTGCCGATCCGCTCGGTCACTCCGCCTCGGAGCTCCCGAAGCAGGGTTCGAACGTTCTCGAACCTCCCGGACGGTGGGACTCCGGCCGTGCCCGTGCCACGCTCGCCCTGCGCGACCGCTCCTCGTGTCATACTGTGGCGCGACGGCGGAACGAATGGGCGGGACGCCCGCCCGACGCCGCGGACGTCGGCTCTCCCACCAGGAAGTCAGGTCCGGACCGTGACCCCCCGATCGCCGTGTGGCAGCTGACGAGACGTCCCCCGACGCGCTCCCGGGGCCGCCCGCCGCGCCTGGCGCTCGCGCTCGCCGCGGCGCTGGCCACCCTGGCGGGACCCGCCGGGGCGCATGGCGTCGGAACCGCTGACCTGGGGGCTTCCCTCGATCCCGGGGCGTGGGCGGTCCGGGCCGCGGTCTCCCCCCGGTCAAGTGCGGGTCCGGGGCGCCTCCAGGACGCGGAGGCCCGGGACACGTCGTCCGCCGCGGGCGTGGCCGCCTACCTCCTGACCATGGGCCCGGGCGAGCTCGTGTGGGAGAAGTTCGGCCACAACGCGCTCCTGTTCCACGATCCGTCGACGGGCCGCGCCGACGTGTACAACTGGGGGATCTTCAGCTTCGAGCAGCAGGACTTCGCCCTGCGGCTCCTGTTCGGGCATATGCGCTACATGGTGGCCCGGACGACCCTGGACCGTACGGTGCGGGCCTACCGGGCGTCGAACCGGACGATCTGGGCGCGACCCCTCCGGCTGACGGCCTCCCAGGTGCGGGAGCTCGAGCGGAGCGCCCGGATCGCGGCGCGGCCGGAGAACCGCTTCTACGACTACGATCCCTTCCTAGACAACTGCTCGTCCCGGGCCCGCGACTTTCTGGACCGGATCCTCGACGGGCGCATCCGGGCCGCCACCGACACGATCGCCACCGGGACCACGTTCCGGAGCCACACCCGGCGGCTGCTCCAGCAGGTGGATTGGGCCTACGCCGCGATCATGGTGATGCTGGGGCAGGGCACGGATCGGAGCCTCACGGCGTGGGACGAGATGTTCCTGCCCATCCGGATGGACGAGCGGCTCACGTCGGTCACGGTGGACCGCGACGGGGAGGCGGTTCCCCTCGTGGGACGCGCGGACACGCTCTTCCGCGCCGACCGACCGCCGGTGCCCGACGCGGGGCCCGGCTTCCACGGGGTCGCGGCCGCCGCGGGGGTCGGGGCGGGGGGGCTCCTGGTGCTGCTGGCCTGGCTGGCTGGCACGGGCCGTCGCGGACCCGCCCACGCCTTCGCGTGGCTCGGCGCCGCGCTGAGCCTGGCGGCGGGGCTCCTGGGCCTGACCATCGTCGGGGCGTGGACGCTGACGGACCACTGGTACGCGCACCTCAACGAGAATCTGTTGCAGCTCGAGCCGCTCTCCCTGGCGCTTGTCGTCCTGCTCCCGCTGTCGACGCTCACGGGTCGCGGCTTGCGCGTGACCCGGCGGGTGGCCTGGGTGGTGGCGGGCCTGGCCGCCCTGGGCGCGATCCTCCAGCTCCTGCCCGGATTCGACCAGGTGAACGGCGAGATCGTCGCCGTCTCGCTGCCGATCCACGTCGGGATCGTGGTCGGCCTGGAATCGATCACGAAGCTGGACGAGGTCCTGGAGAGCGAGCGGCCGAAGGCGTCCCTGGAAGAGGGGGGCAGGGCTCCGTGAGACGGCGGCCCACGAGCGTCACCGTGCTGCTGGCCCTTCTCGGCTTCCAGGGACTGACCGGAGTCGCGGGGGGACTGGGGCTCGCGTCGCTCCCCTCGGTCACAGGGAGCCTCGAGGAGGAAGCGTGAGTGGCCTTCGGCATCTGGGATGGATCCCGGCGGGGGCGCTGGTCGGATTCGGGGCGAGCTTCCTGTTCGACGACCTGTTCGCCCTACCGGTTCTCCTCTACCACCTGGCCTATTTCTGCGCCGTGCTGGGATTCCTGGCGGTGTACGCGAAGGTGACCCGGCTCGACCTGGCCCGATGGACGTCGCGCCGACTGGCCTGGGGCGTCGGGATCGGGCTGCTGGGCGGGGTCGTCCTGATGCAGGGGGTCCTCTCCCGGACGGCCACGCCGGGACCCGGCGGGGCGGCGCTCTGGTGGGACGTCCTGTGGCGGGGCCTGGTCTACGGGACGGTCGACGGCCTGCTCCTCTTCGCGTTCCCGTGGATCGTCGTGTGGCGGGCCTTCGGCGCCGAGACGGCGGGAGCGGGCCGGAGGATCCTGGCGGGCGTCGTGGCCTGGGCAGCCGTCTTCTTCGTGACGACCGCGTATCATCTCGGCTACCCCGACTTCCGGTCCCGGAAGATCCTGCAGCCGAACGTGGGGAGCGCCATCGGTGCCGTCCCCACGCTCCTGACGGCGAATCCGGTGGCTTCTCCCGTGAGCCACGTCGTGATGCACGTGACCGCCGTCCTGCACGCGCCCGACACCGACCTGTTCCTCCCCCCGCACCGGAGTCCCTGACCGCGGATTCAGGAGCTCGGGGGCTCCGGAGGGAGTCAGGGAGCCCGGAGCTCGATGCGCACCGTCCCGTCGGTCCACGCCGCGACCCCGCCCATGGCCGTTTCGACGCTCACGCCGTCGGCCTCGAGCCGCAGGCGATCGAACGTCGTCTCCTCCAGGGACGTGGTCGGGGCCGGGTCGCCATCGAGGAAGAAGACCGGCGACTTCCCGGCGTGGAAGGTGAGGCGCTTGCGAGGCCCGTCCAGCCTTTCTTCCAGGACGCCCCGCTCTTGGATCCGGACAGAGAGGGACGGCTCGGATCTCCGGCGGAGCGCATAGACGATGAACGTCCCCAGGATCCGGCGCCCCCGGTCCACGACCCACCGGGGCTCGCGGGACGAGCGGCTCCGGTCGAGGCCGTCGTCTGGGAACTCCAGGACGATCCGAGTTCCCGGTTGATCGCGGAAGCGGGCCAGGGCGGCTTCGAAGCCCTCGACGTAGGCGGCGACGGCCTCCCGGCTCCGATCGAGGAGTCGCTCCCACCCGTGTCGCTCCATGGCCGCCCG
>CAYWRD010000118.1:1913-4330 GCA_964460675.1 uncultured Nitrosopumilaceae archaeon | reverse complement strand
CTTTAGAGACGCATCAGGTGAAACCATTGAGGTAGGTGACAGCGCAGGTATTCGTGCTAACACCGGATCAGTAAGTCTTGATAGAACTGTCTATCCAGTACCATTTGGTACTCCAGCTGACTTTGGAGATCCACAAACCACTGCTCCTGATGAAAACTCCATCTTTGCTATCCATGCAAGTGGAATCACAGGAGCTGAAACTGTCTCCACATCTGGAAGAACACTAGATAATGGTGACTTGATAGTACACGTTCGTGTAAATGATCCTGACTTTGATATATCTGCAAGCGGTGAAGATACAATTGCAGAAGCAATTTCAGGCACCGATAATACTGGACCTGTAAAGATCTCAGTAATTAGAGGTTCATCCGTAGTAGTCTTAGGTTATGCTGGCGGTCCATCCGTTAACGCAACAGGCCTAATTGACGCCGGACCAAAATTCTCTGGTGATAATAAAGATAACGTCAGACAATTCGGTCCAATGGAGGAAATTGCTCCAGATGCAGGTATCTTTGAAGCTGATATAGTTATCCGATACACTGATGGTCCATCGAGCACACAGTGTCCAGATACCACTGACTATGAACGTCTAGATGGTAATGCAGACACTGCAACTGATCCTGATACAAGTAGATTTGATATAGCCGGTGCAAACGGCGATTATTGTATCTTACAAGGAGATATTCTCCAAGTAGAATACACTGATCCAACAGATGCATCCGGTGATCCAAACACTGTAACAGATTCAGCAACCTTTGACCTAAGAAACGGTGTATTGCAATCCGATAAATCCGTCTACATTATTGGTTCCGACATGATCTTGACCCTCATTGAGCCAGACTTGGATCTGGACAGTGACCAGGCAGAGACATGGGACCTTGACTTGATTGAATGGGACTCTGATGCCGCAACACTCAGCATGGGTGATGCTGGTGGAGAGGACGCAGCATTCGATCCAGAACCAACAGACTTTAGAGAGACTGGTGACTCTACTGGAATCTTCCAGATTGTCATCGAAATCCCTGAAGAACTCGACAACGATAGACTCGAAAGAGGTGAAGAAATCGTACTCGAGTATACTGATTGGGGTCCATCCGGATCTGACTATGTAGGCCAAGAAGATGAAGATGTCAACTTGACAATCTACACTTCAAACTTCGGTGCAACTGTAGAGCTTGACCAAAAAGTCTATTCTTGGACTGACAAAGTATACATCACAATTGTTGCCCCAGACCACAACTTCGACAGTGATCTAGTCGATGATATTGGTAACACTGATCTTGATCCAATAAAGATCTCGACCAGAGGCCAATCACTTGACAGATACAAACTAGTCGAAACTGGTACTGATACCGGCATCTTCACAGGTGAAGTAATCCTTACTGGATTCTCCTCACATGATGCAGATGGCGATGGCACTACTGGTGATGCACTGGGTATAACCGGTGACGGTTCAGGAAAGAAGAACGGCATTGGACCAACAAACGGTCTCCTAGCAACTGATGATGATGACGGTATTACTGTCTCCTTTGAATTCTCAGAGGATGAAACAGTAGTCGGCTCAGCACTCATCAGATGGAACATCGGTGAGGTACAATGGCTTGAAGCAAGCTATCCAGCAAGCGGAACTGGTGTTATTAGAGTAATTGATCCAGACATGAACTTAGACCCAGAAGCAGTCGATAACTTCGACATTGACGTCTGGTCTGATTCTGATGCTGGTGGTATTGATCTCACTGTAACTGAGACTAATGAGGCAACCGGAATATTCGAGGGAACTGTGTTCTTCACAACTACCGATGAATCATCTGGTCACAGACTCAGAGTCGCAGAAGGTGACACAGTCACTGCAGAATATGAGGACAATACACTACCTGATCCATACACAACAGCAGATGAACTCGATATCACTGCCACTTCACTAATCGGTACTGTCGTACCTCCACTCGAGAGAGCACCAGCTGCTAACTTGAGAACAGTTGACGCATTCGGCAACAGTCTAGATACTGTCTCCGTTGATCAACAGGTACAGATTACTGCCGACTTAGCAAATGGTCAGGATAGAGAGCAAGCATTTGCTTACTTGGTACAGATTCAGGATGCAAGCGGTGTAACCGTTTCACTAGCATGGATTACAGGTTCATTGTCACCTGGTCAATCATTTAGCCCAGCATTGTCATGGATTCCACAAGAAGCAGGTAGCTACACAGCAACCGCATTCGTTTGGGAATCAGTTGACAATCCAACTGCGCTATCTCCACCAGTAACTACAACAATCAACGTACAATAAGACTAGAAAATTCACATTACCCCTTTCTTTTTATTTTTGAATTAACACTTAACGAAAGTTATAGATTTTCCAGAAGCAATATCTAGGAGTATAGTGGTTGTTAGATAAATTGAAAAAAACAGTTCTG
>CAYWRD010000118.1:0-1903 GCA_964460675.1 uncultured Nitrosopumilaceae archaeon | reverse complement strand
CACAACAAAATACAAATTACCCCTTTCATTTTATTTTTGAATTAACACCTAACGAAAGTTATAGACTTCCAGAAGTAATATCTAGTAGTGAAATAATTGTTAGATAAATTGAAAACAGTAATTTTATTTTCTATTATTGCAATTTTCTTATTATCACAAATCCCAAACTCGTATTCAGAACAACTCGAATTATTGACAAACGACAAAGTATACGCAAAGGGACAACCTTTGTTTGTGTATGGTAATGCACTTCCAAATGAGAATTTAATCATACGGTTGTTTGCCCCAGATGAAACCATATCCAAGTTTGACCAAATTACAGCAAACGATGACGGCTCATTTAGTCATGTGCTGATGGTTTGGCCAGAATCGTCTACCAACTTTCCATTCGGTACATATACTGTCGAAGTGATTAGCACCGACCAAGAAGGACTATCGCAAACACTTGATGTACGGTTCACATCAACTGATGAATTGGTGGAGGTTCCAGTTACACGGGATGTGAATACTTTGGTTTTCGCACCAGAGACTGCAGCTATTGACCAACCATTTAGAGTATTTGTTCAAACTACAAGTGATGGATTACTAATTGGAACAAACCCAAAACAGTTGTTAGAGACAACACATGTACATCTGCCTTCTGGAAAAGTGCAAAGCATAACAGACTCTTTCCGTACACTACACCAAGGACTATACTATGCAGATTATGCCCCCGCTGAAGAAGGAACCTATGTCTTTCATGTGGTAGCATTCAGTCAGGGAACAATATCTCATGGTTCTGCTGCCACTACAGTACTAAAACAAGACATCAGCGGAATATCTGAACAAATAATTGAATTAAACAAAGTCCTTGATGAAACATCAGGTGAATTAGATAGACTTCGTACCGAAGTAGACAGCTTTGGAAGTACTCTAGAATCAGCTAGCAATAACATTGACAGTAACGTTGCAACAGTTTCTGATTCTGTTGGAAATATACAGGAAGCATCAACTCAGCTGAATTCATTACTATTTCCTATAGTAGCTTCGGTTGGAATTATAGTTGCTTTGCAAATTGCCATACTAGCTAGACGAAGATAGTTATAATAACAAAACATCCTCAACTCAGTTATGCCGAAATCGGCTTTAGTTCTGCTAATGATTGTTCTGTCTTCTGCATTTTTGCCCTCTTATGGCACTATTGCAGATGAGTCATTCCACACTGAAAATTACCAAATCCAAACTTTGCAACAATCAGACATTTTGCAAATAGACTCTGACTTTTTTGGCAAATCTGATTACAAACGATATCTAGTTTTTGGAAATGATCCAAATCATATGATTATTAATAATTCGATTAGTTCCATCCAAACCAGTAATGGCTTTTTCAGTATCATTATACTCAAGGAAGATTCCATTCCAAAACTAATTTCAAAAGGATATAGTGTGATAGAAGATTATCAGTTAGAGTACCATAACAACAACGATGCATCCAGAATAGGACTAATTACGGGTTCATCTGAAGCAATTTCAAAATTCAAAGTAAATGGAACTGGAGTCAGAATAGGAATAGTAGATACTGGAGTAGACTTTTCAAATCCTGACATCCAACATTCTCTGGCAAGAGATGAAATCAACCATCCTATTATGTTGGATCCTGACGGTCAAGGGATTGTACTGACTAATGCAACTTTTTTTGGATTCATAGATGAAAACGACATAATCAGAAATTACTCTAAAAAACTGCCAGAAGGCATTACATCTGATGTTTATGTAAACAAAGAAGGCGTTTTTTTGAACATATCAAATAACGGAAAAGGAACAAACATCCCGATATACAACTCCTTCTTTCCTCAAGCTGGCAGCAATCTAATCTTTAATGGAATGCTTGCCGAAGACATGAAAATTGGACAAGACAATAGAA
>CAYWRD010000117.1:0-4379 GCA_964460675.1 uncultured Nitrosopumilaceae archaeon | reverse complement strand
TTTGCAAAGACAGAAGGAAATACTATTACGAATGATTTTTCACTCAACCTTATTTCTTTTGTATGCCCGTTTATAATTTACCTGTAGTTTCAGACGGGTAATCATTATAAAACAACTCTAGGCATTTTCGTTATGGTCAAATTTACCCAAGCAGAGTTAGACGAGATAAACCCAACATTAAAAACTGCAGAAGACACTCTGCGTTGGGCATCTGAAAACTTGCATCCCAAAGTAGCAAAAGCCTCAAGCTTTGGCCTAGAAGATTCTGCTATTATTGATATGATGGTCAAGATTAACCCTGATTTTCGCTTCTTTACATTAGATACTGGGAGATTGCCACAAGAAACCTATGATATTATGGATACTTTGTCCAAAAAATACGGTGTAACATTTGAAGTAATGTTTCCAGATGCAAAAGAAGTAGAAGACATGGTAAATACAAAAGGCATCAACCTGTTCTATGATAGTGTGGAAAATAGAAGACTATGTTGTGGAATACGAAAAGTAAAACCATTACGTAGAATGCTTTCCAATCTAGATGGCTGGATTACAGGAATTAGAAGCGACCAAACCTCTACTAGAGAAGATGCCAAGATGCTAGAGATTGATGAAAAATACGACGGTATAGTCAAGGTCAATCCTATAATTAATTGGAGTTGGGATGATGTATGGAAATATGTTAAGAAAAACAACATACCAATTCATCCTTTAATTGAAAAAGGATATCCTAGTATAGGATGTGCTCCTTGTACCAGAGCTGTCAAACCCGGTGAAGATTTAAGAGCAGGCCGTTGGTGGTGGGAAAATGATGCTTCAAAAGAATGTGGTCTGCATACACCACCAGAAGGAGTTTAGCTAATGAATTCAATCAAACCTCATGGAGGAACACTAGTTGACCGAACCAGTAAAACTGATCCTTCAGGGTTATTCTCAGTTGAAGTTACGGCTGATCTTGCAAATGATGTTGAAAACATTGCAGATGGTATCTTTAGCCCACTTGAAGGATTTTTGGGCCAACAAGATTTTGAGGGTGTAATATCTAAAGGAAGACTTTCTAATGATTTAGCTTGGACAATTCCTACTGTTTTAGATGTTGATGAACAAACAGCTTCGGAGATGAAAAAAACCGGAGATGTATTATTGAAGAATCCTGAAGGATTAGGCTTTGCTATACTGCACGTGGAAGAGACATTCTCTTTTGATAAGAAAAAAACATGTCAGGGCGTTTATGGTACGGAGGATACTTCGCACCCCGGTGTGGCAAAAACTATGGCCATGAAAAACCATCTTGTTGGGGGAAAAATAGACTATATTCAAAGACCCTCAGAAACTGAAATTAGAAAATATCGAATGGCACCAGTACAAACGAGGGAAGCCTTTGAAAAAGCAGGTTGGAAAACCATTGTCGCGTTTCAAACTAGAAACCCACCACACGTAGCTCATGAAATGCTTCAAAAGACATCAATTACAACCAGAGACGGTGTATTTGTGAATCCAATAATTGGAAAGAAAAAGTCTGGTGACTTTGTAGATGAAGTAATTGTAAAATGCTATGAAACTATGATAAAACACTACTATCCTGAAAACCGCTGTCAGCTTGCAACATTACACACTGAGATGAAATATGCAGGACCAAAAGAAGCAATACATCATGCCATTATGAGGCAAAATTATGGATGTACTCATATTATAATTGGACGGGATCATGCAGGAGTTGGAAACTTTTATGATCCTTTTGCTGCACAAAAAATATTTGATGCTTATCCTGAATTAGAGATTAGTCCTGTCTTCTTTCCTGCATTCTTTTACTGCAAAAAATGTCTTACATTTACAAACCCAAAAGCATGTCCACACGGACCTGACGACAGAGAACAGATTAGTGGAACAAAACTTAGAGAGATGATTCAAAACGGTCAAGCACCATCTCAGTATATACTAAGACCCGAAGTGTCCAAAGTAATAATGGACTATTCAAAACCTTTTGTAGACTAGGTATTTATTTTCGCAGAAATGATTTAGCTTGTGAAGTATCTGCTAGGTGTAGTCCTACTTGCAGCCATAATAATGACGCCTGTGTTTGCACAAGAGACCAAAAACCCATCTCTTAAAATTGAAACCATTGAAATTCCTTGGTTTGAATTCAATAAAGTTGCAAGAGATTCATCTATAATAGAATTGCAGGATCTTCATGCTATAAGTTGGCAAGTAACAATTGATAATAATTTGGCTTATACAAATCCTAATGGAAATGCTGTGCTGAGATTATATGACTCAGAAATATCAGACAAATTCATAGAGATTGGAATGGGTGCAAACCCTGATGAAAAGTTTTGGGTTGCAGTGCAGCTTCCAAAAGAAGGCTATGTTGTAGTTCACAGCAAATTAGAACGAGGTTGGATTCCCGAAGCTAAAGTTATAGCATCATATACGGATAGGGGAGGACTCACAGTAAATAACGGTGAGAGAATAGTTGTCACAAACTTAGATGTTGGCAAGTTTGCAATTGATTCGTATTCTACACATGGAATGGAAGGATCTACTGATCCACCTGCAACTAATTCAGGAATACTGGAAGTAGAATTTTTGTCAGGAAATCCCTCTGATAATATGTTTTCATTGTTTCCCTTCTTTTTGACTGCAGCAATAGGGGGATTAGCGGGAGCGCTATATCTTACTAAGAAACGTTCTTCGTAGTTTTGTAATAGTCACAATGATTTTTTATTTTGCAAACATCACACAGTGGTGAAATTGGTTTGCAGATATTTTGCCCATACATTACAAATGTGTCATTGATTTCAAGCCAGTATTTTTTTGGAACTTTTTTCATCAATTCTAGTTCTGTTTCTTCTGGAGTCTTGGTATTGACCAGACCTAACCGGTTAGATATTCTATGTACATGGATATCTACTGGTATGGCAGGCTTGTCAAATGCATAAACTAAAACACAATTTGCAGTCTTTCTTCCAACCCCTGGTAACTCCACCAACTCGTCAAGATCTTGTGGTACTTTGCCGTTATATTTTGAATCTATGATCTTTGCAACATTAATGATTCTTTTTGCCTTTACATGATAGAAGCCAATTGGCTTGATTATTTTTTCTACCTCTTTTAGTTTGGCATTTGCCAGTTGTTTTGGATTTTTGTATCTTGAAAACAACAATTTTACTATTTTTGTAGTATTTTCGTCTCTTGTCCTTGCAGACAAAATAGTTCCAATTAATATGCTAAACGGTCCTTCAGTTTCTGCCTCGTGAAGTTCTCGTAATGCAGTCATTCTTGGTGGCTTGACCGAATTCATAGTATCAATCATTCCTTTCAAAATTCTTTTCATATGTTGATTTTTTTTCGTACAAGTATTATATCTGTAGCAATGAACTCAACAATGTGGAATTAACAAAAGAAGAAGAAGCAGCTCTGAAAGGTGAACATGGTGAAATTATGCAGATGGCATATCGAATTTTAGTAGCTACTGGTGAAGCTACAGATGCAGAAAAACTAGTTCCAATAGAATGGGCACATCTGTCTGGTGTAAATTATAATACTATTGGTGATGCAGGAGAAGAATTTCTTGCATCAATCAGTAAAGATGCTAGAGTTAAGGTCAAGACAACTTTGAATCCCATGGGATTTGATTCTGATAATGTTTCTAATTATGGATTAGATGAGAACTTTATCCAAAAACAACTTTCAATTAAAAAATCATATGAAACAATGGGGGTGACTCCATCGTTTTCATGTATTCCTTATGAGATATTTGATATTCCAAAGGAAGGAACCCAGGTTTCTTTTGCAGAAAGCAATGCTGCAATCCATGCAAATTCACTTGATGGATTAAAGACTAACAAGGAAAGTGCATTTAGTGCATTAGCTAGTGCACTTACTGGAAAGAGTCCCTATTCTTCTTTACGAAAAGATGACTCTCCAAATATTACGATTAACATGAAAGTTGACAATCCTGATGAACTTACCTTTGGTATGTTGGGTTATTTTGCAGGAAAAGTTGGCAATAATTCAGTAAACATTTCAGGAGTAAGTGAGATGGATAAACGCAGCTGTAAGGCAATATGTGGTGGAATGGGAACGTCTGGAACATGCGCAAAATTTGTCTTAGACGAAGGTGATTCTGAATGTGAAAAAGTGGATTTTGATCAACAAGAACTTAACAAAATTCATGACGAATTGAATACATCTGACAAGGGAGATATCATTACACTTGGCAGTCCACAACTTGGTTTTGAGGAAATGTCTGATTTGGTTTCAAAGCTAAAGGGACGTTCCTTTAAGAAAAGATGTATGATTTTTTGTCCCCGTTCTGTCAAAGAACAGGCAAGAAAAGTAGGACTTTCCGACAAACTTGAAGGAGCAGGCTGTGAAATTTT
>CAYWRD010000116.1:3849-4405 GCA_964460675.1 uncultured Nitrosopumilaceae archaeon | reverse complement strand
AGTCCCATAATTATTGGTTAAAATATCAAACAATTTAATCTATTACAAAAAATCTAGTATTGTGTTTTATCGTATCAAAACCGATTATGTCTCGTTTGACTTTGAATTTTTACAATTTTCGCAGTACCATATTTCATCAATTTCCTGTTTTATCATCAAAGAGTTACATTTGGGGCACTTTTTTGCTTGTAAATCATCATTAATATCCATAATTTACTTAGTAATACGCAACTTGGAATATGAAATAAAAGATGATTATCAAAAATGATAGAAATAAAATAAAAACAAAAAATTCTTTATTACTTTAAGATCTCTTCTAGAGCTTGACTGGCATTCAACATGCCTTTGCTTTTAGCAAAAGACTCGATCTTTTTGTATTGTTCTGCAGTAAAACATACTGGCATTGAACGTTTTTCCATGATTAATTGTGGTATCTATTATTTAATATCCTTTACTATGATTATTCTCTTGAACCATAAGTGAACATAAAAGCAAATTTACATAATTTTTAATTTTGATTTTCTATTAGGAAAGATTTTTGATACCATTGTAAATT
>CAYWRD010000116.1:0-3839 GCA_964460675.1 uncultured Nitrosopumilaceae archaeon | reverse complement strand
GGCAAAAAGATTTCAGATTCTAGTGATTGGTCATAATGATAATGGATGTACTGCTGAACATGAAACACTCGCATATGAGGTAGGCTATGAGATTGCCCAAAATGACGCAGTTCTAATTACAGGAGGTTTGGGCGGTGTGATGACTGCGGCATCTAGAGGAGCTCGTGATGCTGGAGGAATATCTGTAGGAATAATTCCTCAGTCAGATGCATCATTTGCAAATGAATTTGTAGACATTGTGATTCCTAGTGGTGTTGGATTGATGAGGGATTTTCTTAATGCACTATCAGCTGATGGTATCATAATAATTGGTGGAGGATCTGGCACGCTGTCTGAGATTTGTGCTGGATATATGTACAAAAAACCAATGGTAGCAATTCGAGGAAGTGGTGGAGCAGCAGAAAAATTCATTGACGATTACGTTGATCACCGAAAGAATGTAAAAATTATTGGTGTTGATTCACCAAAAGAAGCAGTAAGTGAGATTTTGAAAATTATTGCTGCATAGAAACTAGTAATGGATCTGGTTTGTAAAATTCACCGTGTTTTTCAGCTAGCTTGTTTAACTCGTCTATGATATTTTTAATTCCAAACTCTTTGGCTGTCTCAAACAATGGTTTTTTCAAACCCAGTCCTAACTTTGCTGCTTTTTCAATCTCTTCCACATCGCTTGCTTTGTTAGTTATCAACCAAGCTGCATTGTTTAGAATATTAGCTATTAATTGAACTGGATTGAATTTTTCGGCTAATTCTTCAGAAAGTGAAACTCTTTCGTATTTGTCATCTGAATATTTGTAGAACCCCTCTCCTGATTTTTGTCCCAATTTCTTTTCATTGAATAGTTTTTCAATAGTGGGGTGTGGATTGATTACCTTTTTGTCACGTTGGTGCATCTCAACTGTTGCCTTGTGGATCACATCCATTCCTGTAAAATCTGCTAGCTCAAATATGCCCATCGGGAATCCTAGCTTGAATTTTACTGCAGAATCAATCTCTTCTTTGCTTACTTTTTGTCTTTCCATGACATAGCATGCCTCGTGCACCATTGGAATGAACAGACGATTAATGATAAATCCGGGCACGTCTTTTCTGCATACAACAGGTGTTTTGTTTACAGATTTAACAAATTCCTGAGTCATTGCAGTAATATCAGATGATGTCTTTTCACCTGGAATAACTTCTACTAATTTCATTAATTGTGGGGGATTGAAAAAATGAATTCCAATTACTTTGTCTGGTCTGGATGTGGTGTTTGCAATCTCAGTTATTGGCAAGGTGCTGGTGTTTGATGCAAAGATAACCTCTGGTGCTGCAGCTTGGTCAAGTTCTGCATAAACTTTCTTTTTTAGATCCATGATTTCTGGCACGACTTCTATAATCAATTGAGCATCTTTTACGGCTTCATTCAAATCTACAACTGGTTTAATCCGTGAAAATATTGCATCACCTTCTTCTTTTGAAATCTTTTCTTTTGATACTAATTTATCAAGACTCCAACGAATTTTTTCCATGGCTTTATCCAAAAACTTCTGTTCAATATCCCTCAAAACAACATTGTAACCTGCAGTAGCTGATACTTGGGCAATCCCATGCCCCATTACTCCTGAACCTAAGACTGTGATGTTTTTTACATCCATAGAATTTGACAATACTGATATCCCTTATAATTCTGTACGAACTTACCCTTCTATGTCATTTGAATCCCAATATAGAATCCGTATCATTTTTAATGGATTTGCAAAGTTAATACAATTATGGGTCTTTTCAAAAAGAACAAAGAAAAAAACGAGACAAAATGCAAAGAATGTGGTTTGGAGCTGCCTACTCCGGAACGTCTAGATAGACACATAAAAAAAGCACATGGTAACGTTCCAGAAAAAAAGTTTGATCCAAATGCTTCAGGCGGTACTTGGTAATGGTGGAACTATCTTTTGGTAAAAAGTATGGATTAATTTTTGGTGGCGCCCTTGCTCTGGCAGGAATTGTAGTGGCAACTGTAGTGTTTCCTTTTTGGAATTTAATTCGTGAAGATGTATATGAAGAAGTTGTAATTCTTAACAACGACAATGGTGTGTGCTTTGTTGAAACTGATGATAAGGTGCCAAAACAAATCAAAAACTGCAAACAAACAGCAGGAGATGTTGTCACTATAAAATTCGGTAAGGACTTGGCGTGGGCAACAATTGTAGAACCATGACTGACTGCATATTTTGTAAAATAATTAAAAAAGAGATTCCAACAAAAATAATCTCTGAAACCGCTAATTCTATGGCTTTTTTAGATGCATTCCCATTGGCCAAAGGCCACACACTAGTAATTCCAAAAAAACATCATTCCAAAATTCAAGAAATGAGTGCAGAAGAAAACTCTGATCTTTTTGGTTTGGTGCATAAAACAATAGCTAAGGTAGACTCTATTACAGGCGCAACTTTGGTTGCAATTCATAATGGAAAAAAAGCAGGACAGGAAATACCACACGTTCACGTTCACCTTGTTCCAAGAAGTAAGGATGATTCTGCAGGAGCTATTCATAGCATGTTTAAATCTACAATAAAACTATCTGATGATGAAACTAATCAAATCTTATCCAAACTAAAAGACTAAAACGGATACATTCTTTCTTTTGTGTCTTCATTATCTACAATTATTGCTTTAGTTGGACACGTCTCAGCTGCATTCATTATTTTGTTTACTCCTGCACCTTTTTGATTAATTACTCTGGATTTTGGGTTTGATTTTGCAATTCTGTTTAACTCAAAAACATCAGGTGCTATGATTTCACAACTACAGCATCCTATACACAAACTTTGATCCACATCAACGAAAAGATTTGGTTGTTTTTCAGGTTCCTTTGCTTTGTCGTATTCTCCATCTTTTTCATATCCGTGTATGTGGTGGTTGTACTCTTCCCAGAATTTTCTTTCATACTCTCTCCACCATGACTCGTCTTCTTCAAACTCTTGCGTGTATCTACTCCAGTCTTCTTCAGGGATATGATCTTGTGGCCCCGCACCCCATTTTGCCCGAGAGAATTTTTCTTCCTTTTTGGTGTGTTTGTTGGTGTATTTTGCATTCGTAGAGGATTTTGAAATGTCTCTTAGTTCATTATAGTTTTTCTTAAGAAAATTATATGCTTCAGTGACTTTTTTGAATTCGGTTCCTTCAGTATCTTTTGTGTTTCTGTCAGGATGATATTCTAGGGCCATTTTTCTGTATGCGTATTTTATCTCTTCAGGGGTAGCATCCTTGCTCACCTTTAGAACCTGTTGGGCCTGGAACCGATTCACTATTACCTAGATGTTTGCCATATGTTAAAAATAATTACATCATTTTGCTAGTAATTGATGGTTTATTCTAAAATAATTTCATCTTCTTGACGCCATGCAGGTTCTACAATACATAAGAATCTTAGATCCCCCTTTCCTGTATTTTCAATAAACTGCTTTTTCATTGGAGGAACGTATGCAGACTCGTCTTTTTCTAAATCGAACATCTCATCATCTATGTGTAGTTTGGCTTTTCCCTCCAAGATGTAATAAATTTCAGAAGACTTGAGCTTGTGCAAAATTGATTTTTTGCCTGATTCTAGTGTAAATCTTGCAATACTGTAATTAATTCCGTTTAGTGTATTGTGTGGATGAAAATACTGAGAAACTTTAGTTCCCTCGTTTGCATTAACTTCTGTAATGTCGGATTTTTTTCTAACTGACAACTTAGATCTTGTCAGTTACTATGGATTTGAAATCTGACTCGTACCAATTTGTAATGTATTTTGATTTTTTTGAAGGAAGAATGTTTATCGCTATGTGAGAAAACGTCTTTTTTTTGTTAACTGAGCC
>CAYWRD010000115.1:0-4415 GCA_964460675.1 uncultured Nitrosopumilaceae archaeon | reverse complement strand
TGCCACAGTTTTTGGGCTCGTTGCATAGCATGGATAGTGCGAACGCTTGCGGAGCGTTAGGTCGGGGGTTCGAATCCCTTCGGGCCCGCCACTTTATCGGTCTTTAAATTGGTTCCCAGCGTAACTAATGGTAAAAATGGAATCAAAACTATTTGGTTTTGCACCTAAAGTCAACATTAACTTAAATTATTGAGCTAGGTTAAACCATTAACTTTTGTGCTGTTTTCACTAGTTCAGAATTTTTTAAAAATTGAATAGTATCTTAAATTAATTAGCTTATTTTAAACTAAATAATTAAAGGAATTTTAAATTATTTCATAATTATAATAAAGTTATGGCAAAAGGAACCGGGTGTAACAAATGTTTACATTTACATGATAATAGTCCTATAGTTTGTAATTGTGAATGTCATAAATCAAACTAGAATAATACAAAATATTTTTTGTTAAAGAATTATTTTTTAATCCACTTATCGTTCTTTTTTGTATATTCGTTTTTTACTGCAGACCATGCAACTCTACTGCAAACTTCAGGAAGAGACGAGTCGTCCCGTCTTTTACTAGGATTTCTGTATTGTTTTTCTGCATTGTTGTACGCCTTTCTAAAAATTGTTTGTGCGTTTTCTGGTAGATTGTTTTTTACACTTTTTGGTAGATTCGCATTATTTGCATAAGGCACAATATTACATGTGTTACGGAAATTAAAAAAGATTGTAACATCTGAATCATTTATTCTAAATATTCTAGCTTATACAAAATCAATCAGCTTAATTGGGTTCAAATATTATGTAAGAGAATTATACACATGGCTCAAGAACCAGTTTCTGAAAGCAAAGAAGAGATTCAGAGAAGAGCTGAAAGTGGATCAGAATCGAAGGTTCAAGAGGGCTCCTCTCCAAAAGTTAAAGGGGAAAATCAAGAAGCTCCACGCCAGGAGAAGGCCCCAGCTGATCCAAACGAGTAATCTCTTCTATAAGAAACCATTTTTTATTTTATAGGTATGAAGTACATAATTTAACGATGAACCATTGAATATTTTTGCTTAAAATCAATGCATTAGCTTAATCACCATTATATGAAAAAACAACGAATTGAAAACATGGCAGTCAAAATAATAGAACTGATAGGAACATCGCCTGATAGTTTTGAAAACGCTGTTCAAGAGGCAATAGACAAGACTGAACAATCTGTCAAAAACGTAAAAGGAGTTGATGTTCTTGGCTTCAAAGCACACGTAGGCGATAATGGCAAAGTATCTGAGTATAGGGCACATGTCAATGTCGCTTTTCAGGTACAATAATTCCTTTTTTTAGTTTAATATTGCATGTCTTTTTGATTCTGATATCTTAGTTGGATAAAGCCGCAGCATTTGATGTGTACATTAATTTGTCATCTCCTTGTGGTATGTTGTTAGCACATATTCCGCATTTGGGTCGGACCATTTCTGCATCTACTTCTACTTCCCCGATTATTCTACTACAGGTTACGCATCTTACTTGCCTTGTATCATAAATGTTCATAGCACATAGCTACGTCATTTTAGAAAATAAATTAATCGGTTAATTTGAAAATTATAGACTAACCAAATATAGTACTGTCTACCAAATATGCTCCAACGCCTAAACCGATTACAAAACCGATTCCAATGCACAACAGATCATATTTTACAACCTTTTTGAAGGGAGCACGTACTGTTTTATCCCATCCAACTTTTAGATCCATGGTTAAGTTTTGATAAAATAATACATAAAACCTAGTAAAGTTTTTAGCTTACTTTGTATGAATTCAATAATTTGGAAAAAACTTAACAGTAATTCTGTTTAATGCATAATTATCTTACGTACTATTCCTTTTTGGAGTGGAATATCATCCACTTCATTTTTTTGTAATTAAATTGATATTGCTCTGCTATTCATAACCATAAAATCAGAAAATAGATTACAGTATAATTGGTTTAATAATGAATTGGTATTGATTTTTAAAAAGAAAATAACATACTTTTGTTATGTTTGAAAATATTTTTTTTATTCCAGAAAACTTTGTTGAAGATACTATCAAAGCAATAATTGTCTTGTTTGTTGTAATCGATCCCATAGGTACTCTTCCTATATCTCTAGGTATTACGAAGAATTTAGAAAAATCTCAAAGACATTCACTAATAAAAAATACAATGATGACTGTAATAATTTTGCTTTTGGTGTTTGCCTTTACTGGCTCAGAAATACTGTCAATATTTGAAATTGATCTTTCTAGTTTTATGATTGCAGGAGGTGCCTTACTTTTTGTGGTGGCCATAGAGTTTTTGACTCACGGTGAATGGAGAATGGGCAAATCCGGCTCAAAACAAGAACCTGGCATAATTCCTTTAGCTTTTCCGTTATTATCTGGGCCTGGAGCACTAACTGTTGTATTGATATCCTTTCAATCCTCTGGTGGATTAGTCACTTTAATTTCTATTATTGCCGTATCCATTATAACATACATTGCATTAATGCTGGCAAATCCCATTAATCGGCTTCTTGGAAAACGAGGCTCCCTTATAATTACAAGAATATTTGCTATCTTTTTAGCTGCATTTGCAATCCAGTTTATCATAAATGGTATAGTGGATATATTTGCATGAAAAATTTTGGCCAATTAAAATTTGACAAATCACATTTAACGTAAATTCTTGAATTAGGGTTAAGCCATTAACTTTTTTGTAGTTATTCTATGATTGATGTTTTAATTCCTCATCTAACAAAAGTAGTTTTTCAATCCTTTTGTATGTGTGCGGGTGTGTCATAAACATCTCAGACACACGTGCAATCATATTGGAGCTCTTTTTTCTCTTCTCTTCTTGCATAGCATCCACTACTTTGTCTCTCATTGTTTGAGAAATTTGAATTTGGGCTCCGGTCTTATATTTATCTGCAAGTTCTACAAAATCTTTTCCTGCATTTACTGGGTCTGAAATAAAAAATGCGCGCTCTGAGATTTTCTGACCTTGTTCCTGCTGTCTGGTATTCCATCCAAGACTGCTTTCTCGCTTTTTTTCCATTGTGATTCCATATGAGATTTTTACTAGTGCATGCGCAAGATGAATTGGATTGCCTGTCTGTATTCCTGCAAACCTATCTGAATAAAATTCTCTGAGTCTTGAAAAGTACAATATCAGAAGATTGGTGATCATATATACTGCAAACGCACCAATCCCAAACAAAACCGCCCCACCAGAGTTCCTATCTCTTCCCATACTGCTAAACATGGTAGATATTGCAATAAGATATGCAATTGTAGGTATGACTGAAATTATTGTCATTATTATCATATCTCGATGCTTTATGTGTCCTACTTCGTGTGCAATTACTGCCTTGACCTCGTCTTCAGATAATTGTTCTATCAGTCCTTTTGTTACTGCCAAATAGCATGATGATGTTGTTCTACCAAAAACACACGCATTTGGCATGCTGGTATCTGATATCATTATTTGTGGAATTTTTAATCTATTCTTAAGGCAGAACTTTTCAACAGTTGCTCTTATCCATGGATATTGTGAGTCAAGTGGTTTCATTTTCATTGTTCTTTTTATGAGAACTGGGCCTACATACCATTGAATTATGGAAAAAACTATTGCAAGACCTACCATAAAGTAAATTCCTATGTTATAGTATAGTCCTATTCCTATTAACAAACCAAACAAGATACCAAACACAAGGATCAATGTAAGACTCATTGATGCAACAAGTCCGTAATATGTCATAATCTTACCTGTATGCTCTTTGTTGATTTAATCCATTCGATTATAGTTTTCTGCGTATGCTAATACAAGAATTGTATTAATCATAACAAGTGATTGAAAAAAGAAATTAAGGATTTTGATCATGAATACCAGAATCAATTGGAATCAAAATACCTATTCTGGTTGTAAGAGATTACACTATCAAAAGGATGTAATTGTGACTATCATTGGGAATCCTAAAAGCTAATTTTGTCATATAGAACAGTAGCTCAAACATGTTCTAATGATGCAAAAGTCAAGAGGACAAAATGACTCATGAGATACCCTGTCACATTGTTAAAACTCTTATTGGAGATTTAAATTTAGAACCGTTATTTTTCTTGCAATTGTATTTAGTTATTGTTGATAATTTTCAATACACCATGCACAACTTGTATACCCTTCAGAATTTGCCTGTCTAAAGGAATCTGGAATAAAATGTCTCCTGTGTACTAATTTGATTTCTTCAACTTCACAATTGTCCTTTAGATTGTCAAGATCATGCACTTGTCTTTTGTTGTTATCTCCCAAGTAATTTGCCATGCTAATATTTACTGTATTGGTATAAATCTATAATTATTTGTAGGCAATGAACAAATTTCAAAAAAAGTTATTGGTAAATCAATTTGATTTCTTTTCAAAATACAAATAAAACT
>CAYWRD010000114.1:0-4456 GCA_964460675.1 uncultured Nitrosopumilaceae archaeon | reverse complement strand
GGGCCCGGGCCGCCCGGAGGCCGGCGGGGAGGAAGTTCCGGGCTCCCACCGCCGCCGCGACGAGGAAGAGAAGACCGGAGAGCCGCAGCTCCTCGAGGGGAAGTGAGAGCAGCGCAGGGTCCGGCCCCACGAGCTCCAGCGTAAGGGCGGTGACGAAGAGCGCCGCCGCCGCGTAGGTCCACCGGGCGGCCCTCGACGTCCAGGTCCGGGGGGGCTCGATCCCGGCGCCGGGCGCGCCGCCCTCCTCGTCCACCGGCTCGGCGACATATCCGAGCCGCCCGATTTCCTCCCGAATGCGGTCCGGGCTCAGCCGGTCGGAATCGTAGACGACGCGCAGACGCCGGGATACGGGGTTCCCCTCGGAACTCTCGATCCCCTCCAGGCGCCGCAGCCTGTCCTGGACCCGCCGGGCGCAGTCCGGGCAGTCCATCTCGCCCACGCGGAGGAGGAGGCACTGGCTCCCCGTGGCCTCCCCCGCCGACGGTTCGCTCGCGATCGGCCCGCGCGGGGTGGCCGGGCTCCGGGGGGCATGGCCCCGGCTGCTGTCACTCACGGACGTGCTCCAGACCGGTCTCGAAGAGGGCGGAGATGTGATCGTCGTCCAGCCGGTAGTACGCCATCCGGCCCTCCTTCCGGTAGCGGACGATCTTCATCTGCCGGAGCTGACGAAGATGATGGCTCACCGACGACTGAGAGGCGTCCACTGCCGCAGCCAGGTCGCACACGCACAGCTCCCGGCGGGACAGGGCCTCCACGATCCTGAGCCGGGTGGGGTTGGCGAGGATCTGGAACGTGTCGGCCAGGTAGGTGAGATCCTCGCCGTCGGCGGCGTCGCGCCGCGCGGAACGTACCGCCTCTTCGTGCACCACCTGCACGTCACAGAGATCGCGAGCCATGCTGTCTCCCGGATGGAGGTTCCTCAGCGTCTCGACAAATCCACGAGAGCCGAAAGTTATATGAACTAGTGATCAGATGTCCAGTCATCGTCCGGGCGGCGCACCGTCCGCTCCTCCGATTCGATCCCGCTGGAAGGTCTCGTCCCGGCGCGTTAGCATGTGGCGCACGCCCATGCCAGGACACCTGACCCCGCCCCAGCCGCTGCCCGCCGTCACTCCGGAGCCAACCTCGCCGGACCCTCTCAGGAAGCCCCTTCGCTTTCTGGTCGTGGCCGCGGCCGCCTTCCTGGCAGCTTCGTGCGGGGGAGAGCCCGAACCCCTTCCCCCGTGGAACGAGGAGGACGGCTACCGATGGCGGGACCTGCGGGTGGAGGGGGACCGGACGGCCGGCTTCCAGGATCTGGACCCCTCGGACACGGGCGTGGAGTTCATCAATCACCTGAGCGAGGAGCAGGAGCTGGCGAACGACATGCTCCTCATGGGCTCCGGAGTCGCTCTCGGAGACGTGGACGGCGACGGCCGGACCGACGTCTATCTCACCCAGCTCGAGGGCCCGAATGCCCTGTATCTGAATCAGGGGGGCTGGGAGTTCCGCGAGGTAGCCGCTGAAGCCGGGGTTCAGATGGAGGAGCAGTGGTCCACGGGCACCTCCCTGGCCGACGTGGACGGCGACGGGGATCTGGATCTCGTCGTCGCCGCCCTGGACGGGCCCACGCGTCTCTTCCGGAACGAGGGCGACGGGACCTTCACGGAGGACGGGAACCAGCCCGCCCTGGATACCATCCGCGCGGGCACGACCATGACCTTCGCCGACGTGGACGGCGACGGGGACCTGGACCTGTACCAGGCCACCCACAAGTCCGAACGGCTGGGCGACGCGTACATCGGTCGCGGCCGGAGAATCGAGGAGCTCACGGTTCAGCAGGGCGACTCGACGGTGGTGGCGCCCGAATACCGGGAATACATGCGGATGGAGGTGCGAAACGGAGAGCGGGTGCCGGCGGAATATGCCGAGACCGACTGGCTCCTCCTCAACGACGGCACCGGGCGGTTTCGGGCCGCCTCCTGGACCGATGGACGCTTCCGGGACGAGGACGGCGCGCCACTGGAGGAGCGACCGGACGATTTCGGCCTGGCCGCCCGGTTCCACGACGTGGACGGGGACGGCGATCCGGACCTCTACGTCTGCAACGACTTCGACGATCCCGACCGGTTCTGGATCAACCAGGGGGACGGGACGTTCCGGCAGGCACCCTGGTTCGCCCTCCGGACCACCAGCCAGGCCGCCATGTCGGTGGACTTCTCGGACATCGACCATGACGGACGGGTGGACATCTTCGTGACCGACATGCTCAGCTCGGACCGGGCGGAGCGGCTACGACGGAGACCGCTCCACACACTCCCCGAGAATCCGCCGGGCGAGGTGAGAGATCGGCCCCAGTTCCAGCGGAACACCCTCTTCTGGAACCGGGGCGACGGGACTTTCGCGGAGATCGGCGAGCTGGCCGGGGTGGAGGCGTCCGAGTGGACCTGGGGCTCCCTCTTCCTGGACGTCGACCTGGACGGGTACGAGGACATCCTGGCGGTGAACGGCTTCCTACGAGACGGACGGAACGCCGACGCCGCCGACTCGGTGGCGAAGGTGTGGGGTGACGTATCGTGGCGGGAGGCCAAGACGATCTACCCCGAGCATCACACGCGGAACGCTGCCTTCCGCAACCGGGGCGATCTCACCTTCGAACCCGCCGGCGAGGAGTGGGACTTCGGTCCGGAGCGCGACGTGTCCCACGGGGTGGCCACCGGCGATCTGGACGGCGACGGCGATCAGGACGTGGTGGTGAACCGGATGCGCTCCCATGCCCTGGTCCTCAGGAACCGCTCCTCCCGGGGCCGGATCGCCGTCCGCCTCCGGAGCCCGGACGGAAACACCCGGGGCGTCGGCGCCACGGTTCGGGTCGAGGGCGGCCCCGCCGCCGCCCAGGAGAAGGAGATGACCGCCGGGGGGCTCTACGACTCGAGTCCCGAGCCGCTCCTCACCTTCGCCGCCGGGGACGCCGACAGCCTGCGCATCGAGGTTCGATGGCCCGGGGGAGCCGTCAGCGTGGTGGACCCGGCACGGCCGGATCGGCTGTACGAGATCCATCGCTCGGCCGCCGTGGGCGGGCGCCGGCCGGCGAGCCTCGGGACGGGTGGCGAACGGCGAGAGGCGACACCCGACTCCGGCGTCGCCTACTTCGAAGACGTCTCCGATCAGCTGGACCACGTTCATACGGAGAACGAATTCGGCGACTTCCGCCGGCAGCCGCTCCTGCCCAACCGCCTCAGCCGGATGGGACCCGGCGTGAGCTGGGCCGACGTGGACGACGACGGCGATCCCGACCTGGTGGTAACCCCCGGCGCCGGTGGACCGACCACCTATCTCGAGAATACGGGCACCGGCTTCCGGCGCCGCGTCCTGGATCCGAAGACGGCCTCGCTGGACCGCACCGCGGCCCTCCTCCTCCCGGGTGATGGGGAGATCGGATCCCTCGCCGTGGGACAGAGCATCTTCGAGTCAGCGAACCCGGGGCAGGCCCGGGGCATGGCGTCCGTGCTGGGCTATCCGACCGTCCAGGCTCCGTCGTCCGACCCGGGCGGCGGGAGCCCGGGGGACGCGCCGCCGCTCGCCTCCTCCCTGGAAGACGTCACCTCGGGGCAGCTGAACGCCGTCGGTCCTCTCTCCCTGGCCGACGTGGACGGCGACGGGGACCTGGATCTCTTCGTGGGTGGCCGGACGGTCCCGGGATTCTATCCCCTGGCGGCCAGCTCCATGCTGCTCCTGAACGAGGGAGACCGGTTCCGCCGGGCGCCGGAGACCGGACAGGAGTTCACCGA
The DNA here is from genome assembly GCA_964460675.1 of uncultured Nitrosopumilaceae archaeon. GTDB lineage: Archaea > Thermoproteota > Nitrososphaeria > Nitrososphaerales > Nitrosopumilaceae > CAYWRD01. The sequence continues at coordinate 686 of CAYWRD010000114.1, read as the reverse complement.
CGTGGGACTGGTCTCCGCTTCCCTGTTCTCCGACGTGGACGGCGACGGCGACCCGGATCTGCTCCTCGCCCTGGAGTGGGGTCCGATCAAACTCTTCCGTAACGACGGAGGCCGGTTCACCGAGGCAACGGCGGAGTGGGAGCTCTCGGAGCTGGAAGGCCGATGGAACGCCCTGGGTGCCGGGGATTTCGACGAGGATGGTCGGATGGACCTGGTGGCCACGGGTTGGGGTCGGAACCTGCGCCTCCGTCCGGAGCCTGGGCGCCCGCTGCTCATGTACCACGGCGATCTGGGAGGACGCCGGCAGTGGCACGGCCTCATCGCCCAGCGAGCGCCGGAGGGCGAGGCGGTCTACCCCCTGGAGCGGTTCGAGCGCTTCCGCCGGGCGCTTCCCGAGACGGCCCGTCGCATCGGCAGCTTCACCCGCTACACCGAGCTGACGGTCGAGGAAGTCATCCCGCAGCCCATGAGCGAAGTCCGCCGGCTCCGGGCGACCACCTACCGCCATCATCTCCTGCTCAACCGAGGGGACCACTTCGAGCCGGTCCCCCTCCCGACCCGGGCTCAGTTCGCCCCTTCTCTCGGCCTCACCGTCGCCGACTTCGACGGCGACGGGCACGAGGACGTCTTCCTCTCCCAGAACTTCTTCCCGGTCCATCCCTGGGTCCCCCGGCACGACGCCGGCG
>CAYWRD010000113.1:1847-4471 GCA_964460675.1 uncultured Nitrosopumilaceae archaeon | reverse complement strand
ATATAGAGTTCGTGTGGATAAAAAGATCCTAGCCAGCATAATAGCTGGAATTGCAGTTGTTGGCATAATTTTTGCAGTAACCAACTTCACAGAACCTGAAAACACTCCAAAAAATTTGGTGATTGATGAAAAAGTTGGTTTAGTAATTAATACTCCTACTAATTCTGTTACCTTAGAAGATCTGGACCAAATCTATTCTAAAGCAGCAAAAACAGGTATTGGCAGAAGTAATGTGTATTTATTTTGGAATATTATAGAACCTGAAAAGGATCAATACAGTTGGACTCAATCAGATATTTTGATGAGTTTTAATAAAAAAAATAACTTGAAAACCACATTATATTTTTCAGTAATTAACGGAGAAACTCTAGGTCCCTTCCCACAATGGATTGGAAAACCACCCATACAATCAATTCAAGAAGATAGGCTAGTTTCAGTTCTAGATGCAATCCTATCGAGATATGATATTATTGATACAGTAATTATTTCAGGGCAAACTGAATCTCAATTTCGATATGGTGAACAAAACATCCCTGCATACAAAGAACTCTTCAATGGTGTATATGACCAACTCAAAGAAAAACATCCTGATGTAAAAATTGGAAATTCCTTTGCCTTACATAATGTCCTTAACAAAAACCTAGAGGATATAGTAACAGAGTTATCTATTGGAGATTTTGTTGCATTTTCCTATTTGCCTGTAGATTCTTTAAATGATATCGTGAAAACACCTGATCAATCAAAACAAGATCTGGAAACAATATTTGAACTTGTGCCTGAGAAAAAAATTGCATTATTTGAGCTTAGTTGGAGTACATCTGACTATGTGGGAGGTAGCCAAGAATCTCAAAAGGAATTCATTACAGAATCTTTTAATTTTTATTCCGAACATAAATCTGAAATAGAATTTTTCACGTGGTATAGACTCTATGATCGACCTGTCGGTACATGCGTAAATGAAAGTGCTGACTTGGGTGAGAAAAAAATTGAAGTTGGAGGAGGATCTGGCCTTGGAAGTAGCGAATTTGTTATTGAAAGATTAGATAATTACCTATGCAATGCAGGTCTGTACGAAACAAATGATAGCCCTAAACCTGCATGGGATGAATTCAAAAATCAAATGCAAAGCTTGAATTGATTTCTCTAGTATTAGCTGAATCTTCATTGGAATTAGTTCCAAAAGAACTTCAGAATCACCAATCAGTAAAGTCTCATGCAAAAAAACTTGGTAAACACCCATCTGAAATTCTTCTTGATAATTCTTGGCACTTTGCAGCAATGAAAGGTTTGGAAAATGAACTTAAACGTGGTAGGCCCGATATTGTTCATTTTTCAGCCTTGGAGGCTACTACAATCCCACTATTTTTTAAAAATAAACTTCAATTTTACATTCACACCATTAATGATGAAGTGATTTACTTTGGACAAGACACACACCTTCCAAAATCATATCATAGATTTCAAGGATTGATGGAGAAGCTATTTTCTGAAAAATCAATTCAATCTTATGATCAAACTCTACTTGAAATTCAAAAAAAATCATTTTCTGATTTAATTGATGAAATAAACCCATCAAGAGTAATAGGTTTGTCTAGTAGTGGAAGTTTCAGCTCATGTGAAAGTATTGCAAAAAACTATCAAGAAAACCCATGTATAGTAATTGGAGGTTTTCAGAAAGGCGATTTTTCTAAATTAATTCAAAAAAGATTTGATGAAATTTTTTCAATTGATAAAACTCCTCTAGAATCTCATGTTGTGATTAGTAGAATTTTGTATGAATATGAAAAAACAGTTTTTATGTAGGCAACAAAGTCTGCTCTTTTAGGCGGTCATAGTATAGCCTGGTAGTACGCTGGCCTTCCAAGCCCGTTACCCGGGTTCAAATCCCGGTGACCGCACTTTTATCATCTAAAGCAATTTTTAGGTGTAGGACCGTACAGATTCATGAAACCATCCCAAAGAAAGATTGCATTAGAAAGAATGCAAATTTTAATGGATCAAGCTATTAGTAATGCTAGAAAAAATCCAAATCTTTCTAAGCGACATGCTTTTCTTGCAAAACGAATCAGCACACATTACAAAATAAGAATGCCATATGAAATTAGAATTGCGTTTTGTAAAAAATGTAAATCATTTATTGCACCTGGAATAAATTCTAAAATTCGAGTAGGTGGTACTTCAGTAAAGTCGATCAGAATAACCTGCAATTTCTGTGGGCACACATACCGCAAAATAATAGCTCAATGATTTATAAGACGATTACCGAACTTTTCACTTTATGGCAAAAGTATATGATGTTCCAGCTGATGTATTTATTGGAAAATTAACTGATATTTTAAAGAATGAAGATATCCCAGCTCCAGAATGGACAAAGTTTGTAAAAACAGGATCTCATGCAGATAAACCGCCTCATGAAAAGGACTGGTGGCATAAAAGATGTGCCTCATTACTAAGAAAAATTTACCTTCATGGACCTATCGGAATTAATGATTTAAGAAAGGAATATGGTGGGGGAAAACCCGTGGGATACGGTGCAGCTCATCATAGAGATGCCGGCGGTGCAATTATCAGAAACGCCATTCATGGATTAGAAAAACTAGGATATCTTGAAAAGGTAGAAAAGA
>CAYWRD010000113.1:0-1837 GCA_964460675.1 uncultured Nitrosopumilaceae archaeon | reverse complement strand
AAGAGTTGTTACAAAACAAGGGATGCAAAAACTCGATAGACTTGCAACAGAAATTCTAAACGAGCTAGCAACTTCAAAACCAGAATTAAAAATATACTCTTAGATAAAAATGAGTTTTCCAGACTCGGATGATTTTCAATATAATCAAGATGATCAATACTCCAAAGATAATCAAAAGGAACAGTATAATGAAGAAGAGTTTAATGCACAAAAAGAACAGATCTTAAAACAAATTTTGTCGCCTGAAGCTCGTTCCCGTTTGTCTACCATCAAAATGGTAAAAAAAGAGCTTGCCGAACTTGTAGAGAATTATCTTATAACTATGGCTACACAAGGTAAGCTTAGAGGTACTGTAGAGGACGATCAATTAAAGCAAATTTTGCTGTCCATGCAACAACCAAAACGAGATTTTAAGATAAATCGTCGTTAAACCTCCGATAAAATATAATTATGGGTTTGGATGTGGTGTATTTATGAAAGCTGTAGTATACAATGAATACGCACCAGATGATAATTATTCTAAAATCCTTAAAGTCCAGGATATAGATGAACCAAAACCAAAAGCAGATGAAGTAGTTTTCAAAGTAAAGGCTGCTGCATTAAATTATAATGATATTTGGGGAATGAGAGGTCAACCCGTACCTGTTCCATTACCTCATGTATCAGGTTCTGACGCTGCAGGCGATGTTATTGCTGTAGGTGAAGATGTAAAAAATATCAAAGTTGGAGATAGAGTTGTTTCTCACTCTAACATGTCATGCAGAGTTTGTAAGGCATGTACCGACGGAAGAGAATTTGATTGTATAAACAGAACTATTTGGGGATTTCAAACTGGCCCAACATGGGGAGCTTTTTCAGAAGTTACTCATTTACCTGAAGTAAATGTATCAAAAATACCAGAAAATCTATCCTATGATGAAGCAGCTGCTGCTTCTATGACCATCTTAACTTCATGGCACATGTTAGTTGGTCGTGCTAAAATTAAACCAGGACAAACTGTCTTGATTATGGGAGGAGGATCCGGAGTAGGTAGTTTTGGTATTCAGATTGCCAAACTTTACAACTGTGATGTTATTGCAACTGCTAGCCCAGACAAACTAGACAGACTAAAAGAGCTAGGAGCAGATTATGCAGTAGACCACAGAAAAGATGACTGGCACAAAGAAGTACGTGCAATAAGTAAAGAAATTGCCAAGAAAAAAGACGAAGCTCCAGGAATTGATATCTCATTTGATCATATTGGTGAAACTCACTGGAACAAACAACTAACACTATTGAAGTATGGTGCAACACTAGTTTCTTGTGGTGCAACCACTGGCTATGATGCAAAAACTGATCTAAGACACGTATTTTTCAAGGGAACAAACATCTTAGGTTCCACACAAGGAACAAAAGCTGAACTTGATCAGGCATTATACTGGATGGGTCAAGGAAAGATCAAATCAGAAATTGACTCTGTATACTCATTTGAGCAAGCAGCAGAAGCCCACACAAAGATGTTGACCGGAAAAGGCCTTGTTGGCAAAATCTTAATGAAGCCAGAAGGCGCCTAGTCTTTTAATGACTAGGCTTTTCCGAAGTCTTATTTTTGTTCCAGGAAATAATACTAGATTTTTAGAAAAAGCCAAAGGCCTTCAGGCCGATATAGTATGCTTTGATTTAGAGGATTCTGTTCCAGACAAGGAAAAGAAAAATGCAAGAAAATTAATAAAAACTACCTTAAAATCACGTTCAGATTATAATTCATCAATTTTTGTTCGCACAAACTCACCTTATTCAGGTAAAATACCAGATGATCTTAAAGAAATAATTCAAAAAGGAATAGATGGAATTGTAA
>CAYWRD010000112.1:0-4531 GCA_964460675.1 uncultured Nitrosopumilaceae archaeon | reverse complement strand
AGATATCTTAACGAGCCAAAGTACAAGGAGTGGTTTGATGAAAACTTCCCAGAGTATGACTCCATATATCAGGCAGTTGGACTAGACGAACCAGAAAAGGAAGTACCTAAAGAACCTGAGATTGGCGAATGTGGACCTGGAACCAAGCTAATAGAAGGTACATGCGAAGTTGTTCAGAATCAAGAAGGAGGCGGATGTCTAATAGCTACTGCAGCATATGGTTCAGAACTAGCACCGCAAGTGCAACTACTCAGAGAAATACGTGACGGTAAGGTAATGAGCACATCATCTGGTGCTGCATTCATGTCCGGATTCAACACGTTATACTATTCGTTCTCACCTGCAATAGCTGATTACGAAAGAGAAAATCAAGTATTCAGAGAAATGGTAAAGCTTGGAATCACTCCTATGTTAGCTTCAATGTCGGTATTGAACGGAGTAGACATTGATTCAGAGTCTGAGATGTTAGGGTATGGCATTGGAATAATTCTGATGAATGTTGGAATGTACATTGGAGCTCCTGCAATGATGTTTTTTGGGATAAGAAAGATGAAAAACACCAATAGGTTTTAATCGTGTTTTTCTTTTTTATCTGATATGGGAAAGCTTGCAAGAAATCTGAGAATTTGTGGAGACTGTGGAATTGTATATACCTCTGTAAGTTTCACAAAATACATAGACGAATGTCCAATCTGCAACTGCCGACGATATGAGGAAATCCCAATTAATACTGAAAAAGTGCAATAAATTTTTAAAAAAATATTTTCGTTTCAAAAAAAGAGTTTAGTGGTGATGTCCACAACCACATGAATGTTCTTGATTTTCTTGTGGTTCCTTTTCGGCACATTTAGAACATTTGTTTGAGCCAGTAGGAGAAAAGAATCCTATTCCACAAGACACACATTTCGTACTTGACATGAAACAACTCAATCGGATTGTTATTTATGGATATACAATATAGTATAGATTTTTTAGTAGATTTAACGCAAGTAATCACGATGTCTGAGGACCCAGAAATCGAGAGAATAAAGCAAAGAAAACTTCAAGATATGCTCAAGCAGCAAGCAGAAAACCAGGCAAAGCCTCAAGCCAAGCCTGAAATTATCGATTTGAATGGGGAAAATTTCGACAAAGTAATCTCATCTGAGACCCCAACATTGGTAGATTTTTGGGCAGAGTGGTGCGGTCCATGCAAAACCATGCATCCAGTATTTGAGAGTCTATCAAAAAAATATCCAGATATCCAATTTGCCAGAGTAAATGTCGATAACAACCAAAACATCGCGATGAAGTATGGAGTACAATCAATTCCAACTTTTATCATGTTTAAGGCAGGAATGCAAGTAGACCAAATGATGGGTGCAGTAGGAGCTCCTGGAATTCACATGATATGTAAAAAATATTCCCAATAAAATCTAGTTTAGTTTGTACATTCAGAAAAAATTACTACTTTAGTAACCATAAGCTGCGTCTTTCTTTCTTTGAATTTCCACAATGTGATTGAGAATCTCTTGTTGTTCTGGAGAAAGTTTGTACATAAACTTGTTCATCAGGGTTTTTGCCTCACGTGAGTTTGGCAATGTGTAAAAGACTTCTTCTTCAAAGATTTGTCTTCCAATAGTTACATCTTGGACAGAGCAAGCTACTTCTTGTCCTGGTTTAGCTTCAGATACTGTCTTTCCTTCTAGCTGAAGTTGATGAATTGTTCCAACTTTCTTTCCCTCCATATTCATGAAAGGGATTTTTTGTTTTAAAGTACCTGCATCTACGCGTATTCCAAATACTGCAGGATTGTTGTTTCTAAAAACATATCCTTTCAGAAATGTAAATTTGGCAATTGGAGTAATTTCATTAAAGATTGCATCTTCTTCATGTAGGGTGTCTTCTTCAACCCAAGCATTGTAGTTGTCAATTAAACTGTAGATTACTTTGTCTTCAAATACTTTGATGTGACTAATCTCTGCTTCTTCAGAAGCATCTGGTAATATTTTTACATTAAATGCCAAAATCACACCCAAGTGTCTGTCATTTTCTTTTATGGCCCTTGCCTCCATAATGTCTCGTCTATTCACAGGCCCAATGTCTGCCTTAGAGACTGGTACTTGAGAGCGTTTTAACATCTCCACAATAGCTTCAAGTGAACCTATGGTATCGCATTTTACAATTACTCCATTAGATTCTTTATCGATGAATACGGACTTCATTTCTGCTTTGATTTTTTCAGTGTATTTTTCAATCTCAGACTTGTTGGTAGCAATGTAAAGAGTGCTGCCTGGCAAGACGCCTTCTAAGTCAGGTGATGCTATCTTCAACCCAGCTGCGGCATCTACCTGATTGACAGTTTTGAATTTGTCTCTGGGATCTCGCATCTCATCTAGAGGCTTTGGTAAAAGAATTGCCTTTGGTTTTGTTACAATTATCTCATCTCTTTTTGCAACAACTACGTTGTCACCTTTTTTGATCGTACCATCAACTAGTATGATGTTTGCTGTCTCACCTAATCCAATTTCATCTTTTACTTCCAAAACAATACCTCGAGGTTCTTTTTCTTTTTGTTCTAGTCGATTTTTCATGTATTGCTGAGTCAGTCCTACCAATACTGCCAACAGTTCTGGTATTCCAACTCCGGTTCTTGCCGAGATTGGAACAATTGCTACTTCTGATTTAAAGTCTTGAACTCTGAAAAATGCCTCTGATTGATAGCCAAGAATAGACAAAGTCCCAACTACGTCGTAAATTTTTTGATCTAAATCTGTTTGAATTGACGGATCTTGTTCTTTAATTGCTTGTGAGATAAAGGCAGTATCACTTTTTCTCCATCCAGATAACTGATCACATTTGTTTAATGCAACAACAAAAGGAACCTTTCTTGATTGTAAAATTTTCAGACTTTCATTTGTTTGGGGTTGAAATCCACGATTAACATCTACTACCAGTATTGCAATGTCGGCAGCTGAGCCACCTCTTGCTCTAAGATTTGTAAACACTTCGTGGCCAGGTGTATCTATAACTAATATTCCAGGAATTTGTGTTTCTGATTTTTCTATTTTTTCATAAAGTGGGCCACATGTTTTTTTGATTACTTCAGTTGGAAGAAAACTTGCACCAATATGTTGGGTAATTCCTCCAGCTTCTCTTCCTTGAACTCCAGTACCTCTGATTTTATCTAAAAGAGATGTCTTACCAGAGTCTACGTGACCTAAAACTGCCACAATTGGCTGTCGAAAAGTCAATACTTATCACGAAAATGCTACCCTCGACTCGTGATCAAAACTTTCCTTTGAATCAGATGCATGGATAATGTTGTCTGTAAATCCGAGACCAAAGTCACCCCTAATGGAACCAGGGGCTGCTTCAAATGACTTTGTTGAACCAATCATTAGTCTAGTTGTAGCAATTGCATTGTTTCCTTCAATTATTGCAGCTACCACAGGTCCTGATGTAATGAATGATACCAACTCGCCAAAGAATGGTTTGTCTTTGTGTACATCATAAAATTTCTCTGCTTGTTCTTTTGAGAACTGAAACAGTTTTAGATTAATTAGTTTGAATCCTTTCTTTTCAAATCTTGAAACAATTTCGCCTGTAAGTTTTCTCTCTACAGCATCTGGTTTTACAATGAAAAGCGTTTGTTCAGTCAATGCTACTTCTTTTGTTTGATTCCGCCCTTAACGTAGCGTTTAGTCCATTTGAGTTTACGTGGATCACGTTTTAGCTCTAATGCATTTTTCTTGCATTTTGAAGAGCAAAACCAAAGGACAGTGCCGTCGTTTTTTGCAAGCATAGTACCGGCTCCTTTTGGAACTGGTCTATCACAGAAATTACATGGTTTAACTAAAAGACTCATTTAATCCACACACACCTATTTGATCTTCTTTGCCTCTCTTTCTGTTTCTCGAAGCATTAATGTTTCGCCCATTCTTACTGAACCCTTAACGTTACGTGTCAAGATACGTCCTTTATCTTTGCCTTCAAGGATCTTTACCCTAACTTGAATTACTTCACCAGCAATACCGGTTCTGCCAACAATTTGAATAACTTCAGATGGAGTTACTTCTTCAGATTCTGTGCTCATTGATCAGTCTTTCCACCTTTTACCTTAGAAATTGATTGAACGACTTGATCAATAATGTGTTGAGCATCACCAGCATCTAAGATTGCAGCAGTTGCACAGGTAATATCGATTCCAAGTGCTTTTCCTAACTCTTGCTTTGATGGAACAAATGCATATGCTGCGTTTTGTTCCTCACATAAAATTGGCAAGTGAGCCACAACCTCTGGTGGTTCAACGTCTTCTGCAATAACGATTAATTTACTGGTACCACGCTCTATGGCCTTTGTGGCCTCGTTGGTTCCTTTCTTAACTTTACCACTTGATGATGACACTCGAATTGCCTCGTAAATTGGGTTTACAAGGTCCTCTGGTGTCTCGAATTTTACATAGTAAGCTTTACCCATATTGTATCACCCTAAGGGATCATCTCCATTCTACTCGTGATTGCGTTTGGTTTTAAAAGTGTTAGGAGGAAAC
>CAYWRD010000111.1:0-4540 GCA_964460675.1 uncultured Nitrosopumilaceae archaeon | reverse complement strand
CACCTTCACGGCCACCGCCTGTCCCTGCATGGACTTCATCAAGTGGGACGTCCGGTCCCGGCTGCTTCAGGAGGAGGGCTTCGATCGAGTGACCGTGGTCGAGACCTGGGATCCCCCGTGGACCACGGACCGGATCACCGAGCGGGGCCGGGAGGTGCTGAGCCGGGCCGGCGTGTCGATCTGACGATGGGCCGCGGTTCGGGGCCAGGGGGCACCGCGTGGTAGCCGGACGACGGGGAACGGGTGGCGACCCCGCCCCGACGGGACGGGAGCATGACGGGACAGCGACAGAGAGGAGCGTCGTGAACGACGACGAGATCTACGAGGTCTTCGCCCGGCGCAACCGGGAGGACCGCCTCGAGCACGTGGGCGCGGTGACGGCCCCCTCCGAGGAGCTGGCGCGCGTCTACGCGTGGCAGACCTACGACGAGGCCAGCTGGTTCGAGATGGTGGTCGCTCCCCGGGGCGCCTTCGCGGCCGTGAACCGCGACGAGGCGCCCTTCACCCTGGGCTCCGTGCCGGCGGCATGAGCGGCGTCGAGGAGAAGGAGGGCTTCGACGGGGCCGAGGACCTGCCGGAGGACCTTCGGCGGAACCTGGGAGACCTGCTGCTGGTCCTGGCGGACAACAAGCGCCTCCTCGGGATGCGCTACTCCGACTGGATCCTGGGTGCGCCGGCGCTGGAAGCGGGGATCGCCTGCTCGGCCATGGCCCAGGACGAGTGGGGCCACGGTCGGATCCTCTACGCCATGCTCCGGGACTTCGGCCACGATCCCGACGAGCTCGAGCACGGCCGGGAGGCTTCGGACTATTGCAACATGGAGCCCCTGGACCGGCCCGTGGAGACCTGGCCGGAGCTGCTGGCCCTGAACATTCTCCTCGACACGGCGCTTTCGGTGCAGTTCGACGCCATGGCGGAGAGCCGCTTCGAGCCCATCCACTACAAGGTGAAGAAGCTGCTGGACGAGGAGCGCTTCCACTTCGAGCACGGCCGCGGATGGACCCTGCGGCTGGCGTCCACCGACGAGGGCCGCGAGGCGCTGGAGGCTGCCTTCGACCCGGTGTGGGACGCCTGTCTGCGCTGGTTCGGTGACGAGCACGATCCCGTGAGCGCCCGGCTGTCCGAGGCGGGGATCACCGACGCGGGGCCGGTCGAGCTGCGGCGCGGGTGGCTGGACCGGGTGGGCCCGGTGGTGGAGCAGGCCGGGCTGGGGCTCGCGCGGCAGGAGGACGGAAGCTGGGCCAGCTCCCGGGCGCCGACCTGGAACGGCTGGTCGCCGCGCCACCGCCGCCCGGAAGAAGCCGGAGGCCCCGACGCCGATACGCTTCGCCGGGTCCGCGGCGACAAGAACCGGCCCCTCCTGATGGACTGATCCCATGGACCACGAGGCGGAGAACGGCCCCGGAGACGGGGGATCGGTGGACGACGGCAGCATGAGCGGGGAGCGTCCCGAAGAGCGTGACCGCAGCGGGCCTCGGAAGGGAGCCGCCGGCGGTGGAACGGTCCTGGACGCGTCGCTCCGGACCGAGGAGCTCCCCGACAGCGTCCGCTGTCCCTTCTGCGAGACGACGGAGACCGAGCAGTTCGCCGCCTTCGGATCGGCGCTGTCGGTCAGCCAGTACTACTGCCGCCGCTGCCGCACCGTCTTCGAGTACATGAAGTGGCGGAACGCCTGACGCCTCACTTCCACATCTCCTCGAACATCATGTAGTGCGAGGGTCGCATCCCCAGGCTCCGGTACGTCTCCCGGGCCGGGCGGTTGTCCCGGTCCACCACCAGCCGGAGGCCGGCGGCGTTCGCCTCCAGGGCCTTCTCCCGTACGTGCCCGTGCAGGAGACGGTAGATCCCCTCCCGCCGGTGGAGCTTCGAGACGTAGACGTTCTGGATCCACCAGATGTGGGCGTTCCGCCAGTCGGTCCACTCCAGGGTGACGGCGATCTGGCCCACGAGCTCGTCGTCCTTCTCCGCCAGGAAGTAGACCGCCCGCTCCGGGTCGCCCAGGACGGCGGCGACCCCCTTCTCGAGGCGAGCCCGATCCAGCTCCCGGCCCTCGGCCTCCCGGGCCATGGCCTGGTTGAAGAGGACGATTCGGTCCCGTTCGTCCTCCGTGGCCCGCCGAACGGTCACGCCCTCCGCGGTCACCGCTTCGTCCACAGCACCACCGCGCCGCAACGACCGAACGCGCCCTGGAACCGCCCCGGCATTTCGGCGGGTCCGTCGTACACTTCCACCGCCGCCACCTCCTGGGCCCGCAGCCACCAGAGTCCGCCCCGCGTCCTCACGCCGTCCACCCACACCGACATGCCGCAGCCGGCCAGCGTCACCGGGACCTCGGGACAGTCGAACGTGTCGCGGCATGGGGGAACCCGGACGCCCGGGAGCCCCATGAACAGATGCCGCAGGCGGGCCGGATTGCGGCGCTCCAGGTCCTCCGGGGTCAGGTACCGTCCCAGACCGAGCTCGGCCCGTTCGTAGAATCCCGACCGCATGAGATGGAGCGGCCGGGACTCCACGGTGACCTCCAGCGGCTCCATGGCGATGGCCCTCACCGGCAGGCGCAGGTCCACTTCCAGGCCGGCCCCGGGCTCCACTTCCACGAGCGTCGACCGGGGGCCGAACCCGATGTGCTCCACGCTGAGGACGTAGGTGCCGGGCGGGACCCTCGGGAGCTTGAATCGACCCTGGTCGTTCGTGAAGGCCACGAGCCCCAGCGGCTGGAACTGCACCATGGCGTTCTCCACGGGCCAGCCGCGTTCGGCGTCCCGGACCCAGCCGAGCACGTACGCGGCGCGGCCCAGGGAGACCCGGAGATCCGCGGTCACGGTCTCGCCGGCGACGAGCTCCACGCGCTGCATGGCGCCCATGAACCCGCCGAAGATGGCCGTGAGCCGCGCGGACCGGCTCCCGGGGAGGTCGCAGAAGCGATACTCTCCCCGGGCGTTCACCGCGGTCGTCCTCTCCAACAGGGAGCCCTCGTCCGGAGCCGGGAGGACCGCCATGCGGACCTCGGCGCCCGGAAGCGGCGAGCCGGCCCCCCGCTCCAGGACGCTGCCCTCGACGATGGCCCCTTCGTCATTCTGCGGGGTGCAGAGATCGGCGGTGGAAGCGGGGGGCGAGCCGGCCTCGCCGCTGTCCGTGCGGGTCCGGGGGTCCTGAGCGGCCGTCGGCGTCGAGAGGGCGCCCAGGAGCGAGAAGGCCGCCGCGAGAGCGACGACCGACCGCCGGTGCCGAGCTTCGACGGCGAGCTGGAGGTCGGTACCGAATTCGACGAGACGCCTGGGAGGCAAGGGTCCCTCCTCGACCTTCGCAGTCTCCTGGTTGCGCTTCGCCCTGATGACCAACTTCCAACAACATAGTCGGAGGACGGTCCCTTCGGTAAGCTTCGTCCCGCTTCGTTGGGGAATGGATTCCGACACCGGCCCTCCGCTCCCGACCGCGTTGCGACGGCCGGGAGCGGGGGACACGTTCCCGGGCGGACCCTTTCATGCCATGGGCGGGAGACGCACGATGGAGCTTTCGATCGCGCGGGTACGAGCACGCCGAGTCGGAACTCTGGCCGGACCCTCCGTCTTCTACCTGCTCTTCTGCCTGACCCTGGCCGGGCTCGCGCCAGGGCAGCTCCGCGCCCAGGAGGGAGGGGAGATGCGGGCGGACACCCGGGCACCGTCTCCGCGTTTGGCGCCCCCGGGCCTCCAGCCCGTGCTGGGCGAGATCGGCGCCGCTCCCTCGGCGGAGCGCATCGAGGCGGACCTGGAGCGCCTCGTGGGCTTCGGCACGCGGCACACGCTCTCCGACACGCTCTCCGACGAGCGCGGGATCGGCGCGGCCCGACGGTGGATCAAGGCGGAGTTCGAGCGCATCTCGGAGGCGTGCGGGGGCTGCCTCGAGGTCTACTACCAGAGCCGCGTGTGGAGCGGGCAGCGGCGAATTCCCGACAGCACGAACGTGGTCAACGTGATCGCCGTCCAGCGGGGCACGACGGATCCGGAGCGTTACGTGGCCATGTCGGGCGACATCGACTCCCGGGTCTCCGACGCCATGGACGCCACGAGCCGCTCGCCCGGCGCCAACGACAACGCCACGGGCGTGGCCGGCGCCCTGGAGGCGGCCCGGGTGCTGAGCCAGCACGAGTTCGACGCCACGATCGTCTACGCCGCCTTGTCCGGCGAGGAGCAGGGGCTGTTCGGCGGCCGCCAGCTGGCCGAGCAGGCCAGGGAGGACGGCTGGCGGATCGAGGCGTGGCTCAACAACGACATGATCGGGAACATCCAGGGCCAGGACGGCGTGGCCGACAACACGGTGGCCCGCGTGTTCTCGGAGCCGATCCGCCAGGACGCCACGGACCGGATGCGGGGGTCGATCCGCTACCTGGGCGGCGAGAACGACTCGCCGTCGCGCAACCTGGCCCGCTACGTGGACCGGATCGCCGACCGCTACATTCGGAACCTGGACATGCTCGTGATCTACCGGCTGGACCGCTTCGGTCGGGGCGGCCACCACACGCCCTTCAACGACGTGGGCTACCCGGCGGTCCGGATCA
>CAYWRD010000110.1:4307-4614 GCA_964460675.1 uncultured Nitrosopumilaceae archaeon | reverse complement strand
AAAGAGAATACTGAGCAAAAACACGATATGATTTGTAATCAAAGACCAAACATCATTGATAAAAAATTAAGACTTCCAATTAGGGTAAAAGAAGGAGAAGAATCAGTTAGTTCTGCAAAGTTTTCAGATGGTGTGCTAACGGTAATAATTCCAATTGAAAAAAGTGGAAAAGATATTACTATAGAATAGTTAATTTTTTCTAAATAAAGCAAATATTCCCATTATTGCCAAAGATCCAATCATTCCAATAGTACCTATATCAGAGTTAGAAGAATAAACAACAGCAGAGCCAATAAAAACTGCTGCA
>CAYWRD010000110.1:0-4297 GCA_964460675.1 uncultured Nitrosopumilaceae archaeon | reverse complement strand
ATACTTCCAGAAAGTAGTACATTTGATCTAGGTTTTGCACCAGCTAATTGGATTGAACGATTATCATCAATGAATTTTTTTAATTCAGGTGCAATAGTAAGTGTTGCATCAAGAGATTTTGCAAATCGTTGAAATGAATATTTTAATTCTTCAATATAGGCATCTTTGATTAAATTTTCTTCTTCGAGTATTTCTTTTAACACCTTAACAAATTTGAAATTTACATGATGTGTTTTGTAAATACCTTCTATAATTGATGCCATTCTCATATACAATGCCAAGTTTTTTGGTAAAACAAATGGAAACTTACTCATTGTTTTGTTAGCAAGCTCCATCAAACTCTTAACTTCCATTTCATCGGGTTTTCTTCCATGCATTGCCTTTACGGTTAATTCAATCCCCTTTTCAATTACAGTTCTGTTATAGTTAGGAGAAAGCATTCCCAAATCATCCATAGCATTAACTGTTCTCGGTGGATCTTTTTCTACTAATGCAAGATAAAGACGGATTAGTCTCAAGCGAGTTTCATCATCGATCTTACCTACCATCCCATAATCATACAAAATCAATCTGCCATCATCAGTTACTGAGATATTTCCAGGGTGAGGATCAGCGTGAAATATAGAATGCCTAAGAAGCATAGTAAAGAAAACTTTGTGCACATCAATAACTAGCCTCTGTCTGTCAATTCCTGCCTTATCCAATTCCTCAATATTTGTCACCTTAATGCCTGGAACATACTCCATTGTAAGAACATTTTTTGAGGAATAGTCGTCATAAACTGATGGAACAACAATTCCCTTTCTTTCCATATTTTGTTTAATTTTCTTTAAATTCGAAGATTCTATTGAATAATCCATTTCCTCATAAATTGTTTCAATGAATTGAGAAAGCATTGCTTTGGCAGAGAATCTCAGGTTAGGATCTACGAAGCGTAAAGCCAATGGTAGAATTTTTTTTAGTACTTCTAGATCCTCTGCAACTACTTTTTCTATCCCTGGTCTTTTTACTTTGACGACAATTTCTTGTTCTGATAATTTACCTCGGTATACTTGTCCAAGTGATGCTCCAGATACAGGGTTAGGATCAATTTCATCAAATTTTTTTTCTATTGGTCCCAAATCATTTTCTATTATAGGTTTCACTTTCTCAAATGGTGCTGCAGGAACATTATCTTGAAGTTTAGCAAGTTCCTCCATGTAAGGTTGAGGCAAGATATCAGCTCTTGATGAAAGCCATTGCCCAAGTTTTATGTATACAGGTCCAAGTGAAATAAAAGTATTCAAAACTTTTCTTGCGTTTTTACGATATATTTCTTCATCAATGTATTTGCCTTCTTGTCGTACCCACTTTCGTCGATCTTTTCTTAATGCAATAATGGAAGGTAAGAGTTTGAGTAAAACTTGTATGGTTCTAAAAACAGGCATTATTACAAAACCTCTTTGAATTTTTTAGCTGTTTGAAAACCAAGATAACCAGCAAATGCTGATGATATTAAGCTGGAAAGAATAGATGTATTTTTTGAATTATTTTTCTTGAAAACATTTTTTGCTATTTGAGAACCTCCAAAAACCGCACAGGCAATACCTACTAAAACTTCTGGTGCATCTAAAACAAGATGACCCAAAGGATCTTTTCTCGGATCTATTCGGTCTGTATGTACAAGAAATTTATCATCATATTCTCTAATGTGCAAATTTCCATATCGGTATTGCTTAATTGCGCCATTTTTTTGTCCAAGAAAGGTTTCTTCTGCACCCTCGATCATAAACTCTCGTAGTTCTTTTGGAACCTCAATTTCATCCCTAATCATGATCGCAAGATCAGGTAATTGCTTATATTTTATTTTAATTTTTTAAGATTGTTCTAACACGCTAGATTCTTAGACCAAGCTAAATTTGGCTCTGCAATAATTCAATTTCTTCGGCAAGTTTACTTATAGATTTTAGTAAGATCCTTTGCTTTTCAAAATTATCTTCTTCATCTACTTGCTTGCCAAGGGTTTGAATTTCTTGTTCTAATTCAGAAATTTTTAATTGCATATCTGTTTCTGAGATTGTTGGTTTTGAATTATCTTCCAATGAAACGAATGTGGTTAATCCTGATTCATTTACAGAACCGGTACTAGAATATGGATTATTGTCGGATTCAAACATATTGTCTCTAAGTTTTACAAAATCATCACATCCATAACATTTTGAATGTTCATCATTTTCATATCTGGGTAATTTACCATCTTGATCAAAGTTTCCTTGTGTTTGACTATTAGCAAAACCATACTTTATGTTAAGTTCTATAATTTTTTGAATTATTTCGCTTCTTGGCATTGATGCATATTTGATGTATACACTTTGAGCTTCTTGGAAGGAACCACCATTATCAAGAACTTGTTGTTTTACTGCTCTTGCAAGATTGACTTTAGATTCCATATATTCAAATTGATCCCAATAGATTCCATGATGTGTTGCATTAAAGTTTGCAACAAATCTTGCAAATGCATTTCTAGGTGAGTTTTCTTCATATTTTTTATTCATTCTTTCAAGTTCTACTTGAAGACTTTGCTGAACGAGCTTACGTTGTTCATCAATAAACTTTTGATGTTCAGTTTTAATGGATTTTTCTTCCATCATATCTGAAAGAATACGTTTTGATTCTTCAATTCTATCAAGTATTTTTTGTGCAGTAGGATTAGTTTGTATTTCGTTTCCTTCAAATTTTGTAAAGTCATTAAAATTATTTGATGTCTCTTGTGCAAAAGCTGATTGACTGTATACAAGGAATCCCAACGATGCTACTAAAAATATCATCATCTTAATTCCTGATACAAATCTCCCATTACCCACATATTTTACAAGACTTGGTGATATTTATTAATTAGGGTACTAATCATTATAGTATTAATGGTTAGTAAGGCAAGTACTGTAAAAAAATTAGATATTGAAAATAGTATAGGAATAATCATCAGAACAGCCTCAAAATCATTAGAAAAGGCCTTAGGTGAAAGGCTGAAACGAGAATTATCTCTGAGTGGTAGTAAATGGAAAGTCTTAGCTGCACTATCAATTGAAGATGGTATTAGTCAAACCAAATTAGCAGATCTAATCTTTGTTGAAGGGCCCACGTTAGTTTCAATGATAGACAAGTTAGAACAATTAGAATTAGTAAAAAGAAAACCTGATCCTAAAGATAGGAGAAACAATCTCATCTTTATGACAAAAAAATCAGAGGGAATGATCAATATCATAGTAGATTGTGTACTAGAATTACGAAAGACAATTACAAAAAATATTTCAGATAAAGAACTTGAAATTACAAAAAAAGTTCTAAGAAAAATGACCGAAGATGCAGCTAGCTATTATCATGAAATAAGAAAATCAACCTGATGTTTAATCCTGATTTATCTGATAATTTTATTCTCAGGAAATGCATTAATAAAATTAACAAGACTCCGATAGTACTTTAGATGAAATTCTAAATCATGAATCTCTGATTGTCTAAGTTCTTCTAATTCTGCACCAAAGTTTCTTTTATCTTGTTGAATTTGATTAAGTGTATTTTCGTTAATTTCAATCATATGAAACAAACTATGTAAAACCTCTCCTTTTGTGAGTGAACCGTCACAGGATTTTTTAAGAATAGCATCAATCCATTCCATAAATTTTTCTTACAGAATTAATATTTGCATTCAAGAATGTGATATTTTCAAATTCTAGCTCTAAATTTGTTAACTACAACCACACGATTCTTCGATCATGTTTATACCATCTTTTGTAATTTGTATCCACATCAGTATTCCAGGTCCTTTTCTTTCTCCGATATGAACAAGGTTCTTAGATTCAAGTAGCTTCAGATGATCTCTAATTTTTTCAACAGGGATTTTCATATCTAAAAAATCATCTTCTGTTGTACTATCAATATTTTGTTGATAGTTTTGATATAACTTATTTAGAATAAAATTTTGTTCGTTTTCTTCTATATTACTCAACAAACAAAAAAGCTAAACCTACAATATATTGATAATGATTATAAAAAAGAATTAAGATTCTGCTGGTTGTTTTCTTTTACGTCTAATTAGAAATATACCAACTCCAACAGCAATCACAACTGGAATAATTATAATCTGTGGATCAAACTGAGATTCTCCATTATCTGATTTTTCTTCTACAAATATTGTATCCTGATGTTCTACGAAAATTTCTTCTCTAGTATCGTCTTTGTACATAACAATGATTTTGATGTCATGTTCACAATATTGTTGTTCACCTTCAAATTATAAGGGCAAATTAAAATTAAATGT
>CAYWRD010000109.1:0-4615 GCA_964460675.1 uncultured Nitrosopumilaceae archaeon | reverse complement strand
CAGTACATGGACAAAATGATTGTCAGTATGGGAACCGCCTTAATAGCACTTGGTGCTGGGTTTTGGATAGCTTTCCAATTGGTCGCAGGTCTTCATTCTGCATACATAACAGGAGGAGTAATGTGGATGGCTCTAGGAATCATAACAATTGGAGTAGGTCTAAAAAAGGCAGAAAGGTTGAATGTATCACCTCAAAACATACCTCTCAGTAAAGATGCATTAAGCAACTAGAACCGTCTTTGTAAAACAAAGCGGAATTTCTTTCTATTTTTGTGTACCAATAATATCTATAATTCCAAAAAATAATCAACATATAGTAACAATAACTAATTTGAAGGATAGTATATCTATTAAATTGGTGTTCCTTTGTATTGATAGTCTATGACCTTATGAAACAAGTTATGAGACGACACGACAGCTAAAGCTGCTACTATTATTCCAACAAAGTTTCTTATAGTCATCATTTCATTTGGCTGAGATGCAATTAGAGATGTTGCAAAAACAAAGTAATAGTTATCAAATAACCAAAATGCTAAGGTAACCCAAGAAAGAACTCCAGCTATCAGGTATCCAAGTCGTGTTTTATTATGAATAAAAATAATTGCAGCCGCAATCGCCACATACCATACAGATGATCCTAGCAACCACAAAGGTTCAAAAACTTCAGGTCTATCATCTAACCAATAATAAGTAGAACCAATTACTGCCATTAGAAATAATGTATATTGGATTAATCTCTGGTTAATCTTAAAGCCGGTTCTTTCTTGCCTAAGCTCTACTTTGGGTGGATTTTCTTGCATTTCACGAGTAGCAATATCGATTGCCTCACGCACAGGTTTTAAGCGCAATGGAATTATCTTCGTAATAGAATTATCAGTGACGACAGTATCATGGACCAAACTGTCAATTAATGGTCTTGCCAATGAAGCTTTTACAGGAGTTATCAAATCCACCCAATAAGAAGAAAGTCTTGTGGTCAAAAACGGGATCTGGATTACAAATAGATTTTTTTTAAGATATACAGCATAAACTCTCATCAACTCTTCATAAGTCATTTTATCAGGTCCGCCAATTTCAAAAATTTTTCCTATGGTTTCTTTTTTTTCCATACATCCTATCAAATATCCCACAACATCATCTACTGCAATTGGCTGAGCTAGTGATTTTACCCATGAAGGACAAACCATTACACGCAGTCGTTCTACCAAATATCGAAGCATTGCATAAGAACCCCCCTGTGCTCCAATAATTAGGGATGCACGTAATTCAGTTACAGGGATATTTCCTGATGCTAAGATTTCTCCAACTTCTTTTCTACTCTTCATATGAGGGGAAAGATCTAAACTATCATTTACTAAACCACCCAAATAGATAATTCGTTTCACTCCAGCTTTAGTAGCTGCTTTTAAGAAATTTTCAGCTTGAATTTTTTCTCTTGATGCAAATTTCTGCCATTCATCTTTGTTTCCTTCCATAGAATGAAGTAAATAGTAAGCAACCTCGATTCCCTGGATTGCATTTTCTAATTGTTTTAAATCAAAAACATCTGCTTTTACATATCTAACATTTTCTGTATCAGGAATGTCTCTTCTGCTCATACCCGTTACTTTGTATCCTTTTTTTACTAGTTCTGAAATTAATGTTGAGCCAATAAATCCTGTCGCACCAGAAACTAGTACTGTATATTGATTTTTTTTGCCATATTGTTGCGAGATTATATCTTGCACTAAAAAAATCTCTAACTTTTTAATTATATAAAATAGTGATAATAAATCACTACTAGTGCCAAATCATCTAAAAATATTCAATTTACGAAATAATGTTTTTGGCACTAGAAACACAATTAGGCAGTAGTTAAATATCTAGTGCCTAAAAGTATACTAATGGTCTACATACGTGCAAAGAAAGTCAAAGGGGATCAATACCTATATCTGGTAAAAAGCGTATGGGATTCTAAAAAAAGTACATCAAAGCAAGAGATTGTAAAATATCTAGGAAAGGCAGACAAGGTAGTAAAAGACGATATTCCGACAAAATATAGAGAAGATCCAAAAATTTTATCGGCATTATCTGCACATAATCCAGAAGATATTAAAAAAAGAGAGGAAGCCGCAGACAAATCCAGAAGAAAACTATACAAAAAACTTACAGACGGAGACATTCAAAGTAGTCTTCAAATTTATGAAGATTTTGTTAAAGTTTTTAGCACTGCTAACTTTTTTGATAAAATTTTGAAGTCTGTGATGTATAAAATAGGTGAGGATTGGTCAACAAACAAGATTAGCATAGCTACAGAACATGTTGCAAGTAATGTTGCACAAATACTTGTGAAAATAATTATGGACAAAGAAAATGGTGTTGTGACCAAAAAGAAAGTTATGGTATGTGTTCCAATAGGAGAAGAACACAACCTAGGTTGTGATGTAATACAAACATATCTAACAACTAAGGGCTACAAAGTTTTCAATATGAGAACTTCAATGCCAACTGAAACATTGTTGAGTTTTATCAAAGACAATAATCCAGACATAGTAATGTTATCTATAACTCTAGAAGATAATTTGAAGGCAGGTCAAAGACTAGTAAAAAAGATAAAAGAAAACTTCAATGTTCCTATAATAATTGGAGGGTACGCGTTTACAAATGAAAAGATCCCCAGATTTAATGCAGATGTTTTTAAAGATTCATCATTAGAAGAATTACCAAAAATTATTAGAGATGTAGCAAGTTAAATTTTTCATAGTTTAGGTAATTTTTAATAAAAAATCAATTAAAAAAAATTAGCACTAGGTTACAAACATATCTTGATTTTAAATAATTTCAAATTCAAATTGTAATATGATCTCTATCAATTGCAATCACATAAGGAAAATCAAACAGAATCCAGGAGGTGAAATTTTTGGGTAGGACATGTAAGGGATTATGTCTGATGTACAAAGCAGAGCCAGTTCCAAACAAAATAAGATACGAAGTGGGGCAAAAACGCTGTACTTTTTGTGGTATTTTTTTAGAAGTAAATGAAACAAGATGTCTATGCTGTAAGGCAGTTCTTAGAACAAAGCCAAGAGGTAAACGAAAAGATTAGCCTTTCTTTGATGCACTTACTAAAGATATGACATCTCTGTCACGTAACTGATAATCTACAGGAAGCCTGAGATTGTAACGCAAGTCTTTAGCATACAACAAACCTTTTGTTAAATCAGTGTGAATTTCTTTTGCCAAGTCATTTACAGTAGCACCGTCTTTTAGGAGTATTAAATCAGGAAGTACTCTTCCTTTCTTATCAGCAAAATTAGCCTCATCTGCCACAGGGTAGATAGAGTTCATTTTCAATAGTTTGAATACTGCAATGTTGATTGCAAATTGCACTCCTGTGCGCATGTATTCGCCCATAATTCCTTTTTTGATAAATTCCAAGGCATTCGTTTGTTTTTCATTTAGTTCATCTGATTTAACAATATCAAATTGTTCTGAACCGGGAGAATATTTTATCAAGCCTTTTTGTTCTGCACGTCTAAGACTAAGTTCACTGTCGCCACTGGCGGGAACCACAATTGAGTCATTGTAACGTTCTCGTAGTCTTCCAAAATTCTCATCTGCCCCTTCTACATCTATTTTGTTTGCAACTATTAGTGTAGGTTTAGAAATTTTTCTAAGATATCCGGCAAATTTTTTGCTGTCTTCTATTCCAAAATCATCAATTTCTTTTTCTTCTAACCCTGTAGCAAACAGAGTATCTTTAACATGGAATTTTTTTACGCCAATTCCTTGATATAATTCAGTTAGAGTTTCAACCTTATCTGTTCCAGAAGCGATAGACTTAGAAATTTTATCCCTATTTCCTTCAAAGATTTTTTGATACCACATGATTAATTCTTCCTCTATATCTGCAAAATCAGAGATCGGATCACCTGTTCCAGGCTCGCTAATTTTTCCAGTGGAGTCTATTCCACCTGAAGCATCAACAATATGTAATAATGCATCAGATTGAGCTGCAATTGAGAGAAATTGGTTTCCTAAGCCTTTTCCTTTCCAAGCATCTTTGATCAATCCAGGAAGATCAATTAACTCAATTGGAATATACCTCCATCCTTCTATGCATTTTGAATTATTTGGATTATCTTGTAGGCTAAACTCCGGATGAACGCAAAGCGTAATTGCATGAGATATTCCAGAGATTGGTTTTTTTGTTGTGAAAGGGTATGTAGAAATTTCTTGAGTAGACAACGTAGCTGCATTAAAGAAAGTAGTTTTTCCAGTATTTGTTTTGCCGATTAATCCTAATTTTATTGGCATATTGTAATTCTTAGTTTCAGAATATTTAACTACTGCCTAGAAATCATTGATTATTTTCTTTTATTTTTTCTAATGTTTGAGTCAATTCTTTAATGGCCCATTTAATATCTCCAATTTCTTCATTTGTCAACTGACCATTCCATTTTTCTAAAACCGTATGTGCAATCTCGGAGCAACTATAAAGTAAATTCCAGTATGGATGATGTTCTGCTGTAGTATAGGCCAACTCACTTAGATCATTTAAACCATTTTTGGCTCTTGACAATGCCGACATTTTTTCACCAAAAATTTTGACGATGTCTGAATCATCGTCTTTTTC
>CAYWRD010000108.1:0-4642 GCA_964460675.1 uncultured Nitrosopumilaceae archaeon | reverse complement strand
TCGGCCCTGCGTGAGCGTGCCACGCAGCTACCTGCGAGAGCGACGGCAGAGCGTCCTAGGCCTCGACGTTACCGCGCGGGCCGCTGTGGCAGTCAGAGCAGGTGGCCTTTCCTTCGAAGAGCTGCTCACCGCGGGCCGCCGCCGCCGGATCGAAGCTGCCGGCCGGTGGCTCGGGTGCCTCGAGCGAATACTGGTACTGACGCAGCGCGGGGAGCTTCGACCTGACCAGATCGTCGGAGGCCGGCACCCTGATGTCCACGCCCAGCCGTGGATCGGAGAACGAGCCCCGGCCATGCATCTGCGTCACCGCGACGTAGGTGTTCCAGTACGAGATAGGGCCTTCGCCGGTGTAGGTCTCCAGCCCGACACCTCTCAGCCCGTAGGCCGGCGGGATCACGGTTGGGTCGTTGATGCCGTCGAAGTTGAAGCGTGCATCATAGAAGCCGGCAGGCCACGACGCATAAGTGGCCTGTAGCTCGGCCGGCAGCCCGGGCGCAAGCGAGATGATCGTCCCCACCGCGAGGTCGCGATTCGGCCACCCGTCCAGGCGACTCCCTACGCCCGCCGTCACCGCGTCATCCACGGTGGAGTGGCACAGGGCGCAGGTGATGCCTAGCCGCGTAATCTGGTCTCCTTCCACGGTCGCCGTGATGCCCACGACGGCATCCAAGCTCAGCAATGCGAGCGTGATTTCCACCTCATCGAGGGCCCCGGGCGTCGTGAGCACGAACTCCAGCGTCGCCGGGTCAACGGCGTCCGCGTCTACCTTGAGACCCAAGTCGAGCGCCTGGTTCGGTGTCACGGTTTCGACCAGGTCGTTCAGACGGAGTGTGTCGGTCCAGAACCGCCAATCGCCGAAGTCGTCATGGCGGAAGATCTGTCGCCCCTCGCTCACCACAGGCGTCTCGACCGCGCTCACCTGCATCGACCGAGCTTCTGCCTCGGGAGCCTGACCGAGGTCCTCGCACGCAGCCCACGACCCGCAGGAAAGAAGCAATACCCATCGCGCCCACCTCCGCCGTGATCTGGGTGACTTTTGCGAGTGACCTGACATGTGGACCTCGGGTTTGAGGAGAGCGCTGCTTGGACGGATCGAGTCGGGGGGACCGAGGGCCTTTCCCCGCATCCGTACGCGTACAGTTGGAACTTGGCCCTACCGACCGCGGCGTGAGTAACCCCAGCCACCGCCGAGAAGGAGGAAGATGACAAGGATGATGAGGATCGTTGTGATGCTCATGAAGCCCCCTGCTTATTGGCAGAACAGCCGGTCTGCCACTCGCCGGCTCCGCGGAAAACGGGTGCCTCGAATCGGCACCTTCAATCAGGATAGCGGGCTCCCCTCTGCCGGCGCATCGCAAGAAGGGGCTAGTCAGCTCTGATTCATTCGAGCGATGGCTGGGACCGTGCGTGGGTCCCGCGTCCGGGCGATTCAACTCCGTAAGTGAATCGGAGATCACCTGGGGGTGCCGCCCGGCGGTAGCGTTGGCCGGGGCGTCGCTCGTCACGCGACGAGCGCGGGAGCGTCGCCGCCGCTGCCGATCTCGATCTGGAGCCCCGGATCCCTCCGCTAGCCGGCATTCGTCAGCTCGTCGGAAGGCGTGGCCGGAGCGCCGGTCTTTACGATGCGAAAAGGCATCCCGCGGAGCCCGACCGACGGCGGGAGTCGGTAGGTGCCGGGCACCGCCCTCACCCCCCGTCTCAGAACGGAAAGAACACGGGGATCACGAACGCCGCCGTGATCGCGAAGAGGAGGGCGAGGGGTGCGCCGACGCGCGCGAAGTCGGAGAACCGGTAGCCGCCGGGTCCGTAGATGAACGTGTTCGTCTGGTAGCCGACGGGGGTCATGAAGCTGTTCGAAGCCGCGAGCATGACGGCGATGACGAAGGGCATCGGCGAGACCTCCAGGCTGACCGCCATCGCCAGGGCGAACGGGGTGAGCACCACGGCGGCGGCGGCGTTGCTGATGACTTCGGTGAGGACCGACGTGAGCAGGTAGAACGCAAAGAGGACGCCGACCGGACCGAGGGGGCGCGTGAGCGCGAGGAAGTGCGCGGCGAGGAGCTCGGCGGCGCCGGTGCTCTGCATGGCCAATCCCAGCGGCAGGATGGAGCCGAGCAGCACCAGCACCTGCCAATCGACGTCCTGGTACGCCTCCTCCGGAGTCACGCAGCCGATGAGAAAGGCGCCCACGACGCCCGCGAGCGCCGCGACGAGGATGGTCGTGACGCCGAGGGCGGAGAGGACCACGACGCCCGCGAGGATCGCGGCCGCGTGGGGGAGCTTTCGACGCCGGCGGGTGGGGAGGTCGAGGGGCCCGAGGAGGGCGAGGTCGCCGGTCTCGTGTATGCGGCGCAGATCGTCCGCCGTCCCTCGGACGAGGAGGATGTCACCGGACTGGAGGGCGACGGTGCGCATCGGGTCGTGGACGGCCTCGCCGTGGCGGCGGATGCCCACGACCGGCACGCCGTACCTGCCGCGGAAGCGGAGGTCCTCGAGCGAGCGGCCGACGACGCGCGAGCGTGGCGGGACGAGCAGCTCGCTGAAGCGTAAGGCCTTCTCCTCCTTCTCTTCGCTCTCGTCGGATTCGTGCAGCGGGAACCGGGGGCCGGTCCCCGAGATCGTGAGGCCGACCTCGCGCTCGGCGCTCGCGATGTCCGCGATCTTTCCCCGCACCACCAGCCGGTCTTCGGCCTGGATCTCCTCGACACCCCCGGGCAGGAGGATCCAGTCGTCGCCCCGCTCGACCGCGAGCACGTCCACGCCGTGATCCTCGCGGAGACCGCTGTCGGCGAGGGCCGTGCCGACGAGCGGCGACTCCGTGTCGACCTCCAGGCCGGACAGGTACTCTCCGAGCTCGTACCGCTCGTCCATGTCGACCTCGGCGTCACGATCGGGGACGAGGCGGCGGCCGACCGTGAGCAGGTACACCACGCCCACGACGGTGAGCGCGAGCGCCGGCGGCGTGATGTCGAAGAGGCCGATACGAGGGAGCCCCAGCTCGAGGACGAGTCCCGCGACCAGCAGGTTGGTGCTCGTCCCCACCAGCGTGAGGGTCCCGCCCATCTGGCTCGCGAACGACACGGGCATGAAGAGCCTCGACGCCGGCACGCCCCGCTCGCGGGCGAGGCCGAGCAGCACGGGGACCATGACGACCACGACCGGCGTGTTGTTCACGAAAGCGCTGAGGGGAACGACGACGACCAAGGAGACGGCCAGCAGCCGGAAGTCGTTCCGGCCCGCGAGCTTCGAGATCCAGCGTCCGAGGGCGTCGACGCCGCCCGTGCGGACCATCGCCGCGGACAGCACGAACATCGCCGCGACGGTCACCAGCGCCTCGCTGGCGAAACCGCTCACCCCCTCCGCCGGCGTGAGGACCCCGGTCACCATGAGCGCCACCATCACGAGGAGCCCGACCACCTCGAGCGGGAGCCGGTCGACCACGAAGAGCACGACGGCCCCGAGCGTGATCCCGAGCGTGAGGAGGATCTCGGGCGTGATGGGGGGCGCAGTCACGTCCCGATGGCGCGCTCCCCACCGCCCGGCACGACCCGGAGCACGCCGGGAAGAACCTCGAAGGTGGCGTTGAAGCCGTGTGCGGGCTCTCCGTCGACGCTGAAGGGCATCTCCGGCTCGGAGACCACGCGGATCCGGCGGGCTCGACGGGTCGTCAGCGAGACCCCGTCGGTGTCGCGCTCGAGGGCGAAGTCGATCCCGGCCGAGACGAGCTCGAAGCGCGGGAGCACCGGGACCATGGTCACGTCGAGGAGACCGTCGTCGACCCGTGCGCGCCGCGCCATGGGGAAGCCGCCGCCGAAGTAGCGACCGTTCGCGACCGCGAGGCCGCAGACGTCCACCTCCTCGGTCTCGTCGTCGAGCGTCAGGCGGACCTCGTAGCACGGCGGATGAACCAAGGCGGTGACGCTCGCGATCCAATACGCCATCGGGCCCCAGCGGCGCTTGTCCTGGTCGCTCACGTCCTGGGCCACCTTCCCCCCCATTCCGCCGTTCGCGACGTTGACGAACCAGGTCTCGCCGTCGGCGGTCTCCATCCGGACCGCGTCGACCGGGACGCCGGGCTCCGAGACGGCGCGTCGGAAGGCCTCCTCCATGTCGTCGTCCTCGATCCCGAGAGAGCGCGCGAAATCGTTTCCCGTACCGAAGGGCAGCAGCGCGAGGTCGACGGACGGGAAGTCGGGGGCCAACCCGCGGATGACGAGCCCGAGCGTCCCGTCACCACCGCCCACGATCAGCCGGTCGTAGACCCCCTCCCGGACGTCGTCACCGAGCCGTCGGGCATCGTCCTGATCGGGAACGAGCCGCACCTCCCAGCGTACCGCTCCGGTGAGGTGGGTCAGGAAGTCCTTGATGCGCTCGGCGGTCCCTGCGTGAGGATTGAAGACGAGACAGCCACGCAAGTCGGCCTCCTCTGAGTCCGTGTCGTCCTATTGATTCCAGGGGCCGGGATCGTCGATCTCGCTGGCGATCCGGTAGGGCCTTCGGCGAGGCCGGGCTCACTCGGTCGGAGTGACGGGTCGCGGGTCGGTCGTGCCTCACTCCTTGAGGACGAACGTCACCTTCATCGTGACCCTGTACTCGGTGACCTTCGAGCCGCTCCAGACCACCTTCTGCTCCTTGATCCACG
>CAYWRD010000107.1:0-4652 GCA_964460675.1 uncultured Nitrosopumilaceae archaeon | reverse complement strand
GAACAATCTGGCATACAAATGATTACACTTCATCCTAGAACTGTAAAGCAAGGATATTCTGGTAAAGCAGATTGGTCATTAATCAAAGAACTAAAAGACTCTGTAAACATTCCAGTTGTCGGTAATGGAGACATTACAAGCCCTGAAGAAGCTAAACAAATGCTAGATCAGACAGGATGTGATTATGTGATGATTGGCAGAGGAGCCATGGGTAATCCATTCTTGTTCAAACAAATCAATGATTACATCAATACAGGAACTTACAATCTGTATTCATTGCAAGAAAAGATTGACGTGTTTTTTGAATATCTCTCTTTGGCATCTTCTTACAAAATCAAGTTGTGGTATCTTAAATCACAAGCAATGCGTTTCACAAAAGGATTACCTGAAGCAACAAAGTTACGTGAAAAAATAACTCTTTCAAAGACCAAAGCAGAATTAAAAAAAATAATGCATTGTTCATATGATATCAATTATACAGATAATTAGATTGGATACTGTGATAGAAATTTATTAAATATATTTAAAGTATAACCATTAATAGAGTTTACATATTTTTAATTTGAATACCAATTTCATTAAATATGTATAAAATTTTTCAAATGTTTTTTTATATTTCTTGCTCATACTACATGTATGAAATTAGGAGTTGGAAACTAAATGGCTACTGCATATGTTCTGATCAACTGTGAACTTGGTTCTGAAGAATCAGTAATTTCAGAGCTTAAATCAATTGATGGTGTAATAGAAGTGCATGGGACTTTTGGTGCCTATGATATCTTAGCTAAGATTGAATCTGACCAAGTAGAAAAACTACGTGAAACTATTACCTGGAAGGTAAGAAAGATTCCAAAAATTCGTTCCACCCTTACTCTTATGGGAATCACTGGCCAAGAGTAGGAGTACAAAATGGCCAAGGCATATGTTCTGATCAACTGTGACTTGGGTTCAGAAAAACAAGTTATTGAATCACTATCCGAGTTAGATAATGTAAAGGAAGTACATGGAACATTAGGTCTTTATGATATTATAGTAAAAGTTGAAGGTGAATCTAAAGAAGAACTGTCTAAAATAATTACTAGTAAACTCAGAAAAATACCAAAAATTCATTCCACTATTACCTTAATGAGGGCAGAAGGTAAAGAACTATTCAAAGCTTCTGAAAAACTGATTGGTTCTATGCTTGGACAAAATGTTTCACAAGCCTATGTGGTAATTCATTGTGACAAGGGTGAAGAATATAATGTTCTAAAAAATCTCAGCAAAATATCCGATATTAAAGAAGCTGATGTAGTTTTTGGTTATTATGATGTTTTATGTAAAATAGAAAGCAATGATCATAAAGAATTAGAAAAAATTATCACTAAACATATCAGGGGTCTTCCCCATGTAAGAACAACAATGACTCTAAACGTAATTGTAGAACAAGAATCCTAACAATACTTAATCTGAATTGAACCTTGGTGAATAGACCAATTATTTTGATTCTTCAGTACAATCTTTGCACAAAATTACAGGAAGTCTTATGCCATTCTCAAAAACCATACTAGTTTTAAAGTCTCTATTATCATGCTTGCATCCAAAAACATATCGTAGACTCATAACCGTATTATACATAACTAGAATTTATCCATACCTTTCAATTTATTCCTGATTTTTTTACTCTAGTTCCAAAAGATTCATTCCAAGCATCTCCAAGTTTTTGAATAATTTTGTAGGCTAGCCTATCGATATTCACATGGGGATCTGCTGTAATAATTAAAACATATTTGTTAAGTGGAAAACTCATCATCACTATTTTTTCTCTTCTTGATGCAGAATATTTTACTGGCCCCATGGAATGATCAAATTTCTTTCTAGCCGAAACCCTAGCTGCTAATTGCTGAAATATTTTCTTTTGCTCTTCATCGTTTTCAAATGGCACTAAGCCTTTTCTGAAATCCCCTCTTAACAGATTCCCCTCATGATCTAAAAAACCTACAAATCTAATTTCATTATCTTTTAGAATATCTTTTATTTTTTCATCAAATTCGTTACTCAATTTTTAACCCCTCTTCTTCGTTGGGATGCTTTGCTTTTATACTTAGATTGCAATATACCTGCATCCCTTCAAAATACATGTCTCCCAAAGAGATACAACACTGGGGGGACTTTTCCCCTCAGTAGTATGATCATTTCTTTTTTTTCTTTTTTGCCTTGCTTGATTCTTTATTTGCTATTTTCCTTTCCTTACGAATTGATAATACTCCTTTGAGGATCAAAGGTAGTGATGCTGCAAATAAAATAACTACAAAGAAACTTGGTATGTCAGATACTACTTCTTCTGCAGTCTTGCTTGAATCAAAAGACGTAACTAATATCTGAAAAACTATGGTTGGAATAAACCATACACAAAGTCCTAAAATTAACCAATAGAGTCCCTTCATTGTGTGTTTTTCTCCTTGTGTGCCTTATAATGTTGATTCTGGCTCATACTTGTTTTTAAAGTGCATACGCACCTGAAAAATTACAAGAGAATAGCCAGGTATCAGGACTACAAAATAAAGTACCCTTAACCAATCATCCATCATTTCAACTGTCATTACTAGATTGGAACTAAGATAAATCAAAACTACTGTAAAAAGAAATGTCCAAAATAATCCCATCTAGCTCAAAAGCCATTCTAGGCATCTTTAAAATTACTGTTTTATGATTATCATATGGTTATAGTTTTAGGAAAAGAAAGTGATTAGAGGGCTTCGGCTCCTCTCTTTTTAGATGCAATATTTACCACTTCATCGACTGATGTTATGGAAATAATTCCATCTCCTGCCTTACCAGAGTAGGCTGCATCTGCAATGGCAGAAACTGCAGTATCTACTTGAGAATCATCAACTAATGTCATAATGCTGGCGACTTTGTTGTATTCTGCTGTCATACTACTTGTTCCCCTGCCCATTCTGACAGTAGGTCGTGCTCCTGAACCACGTCCCCTTCCTTCAAGAACGACAAATCCTCCTACTTTTCCTTCTAATGCATCTGCAACTGCTCCAACTTTATCCGATTGGATAATTGCTTCGATTCGTTTCATTTGCCTACCTGAAATCTGCATGATTTAAAAAAGATTATATGTTTTTATCAAAATTTTATGATACAATTAGTTGGTTATGACAGAATCCATTTTCTTTTTTAATTTGACTTTTAGAGAATTAATATGAAAAGTGATGAGAAACGATCGCATAGACTGAATTATCTTCTCAAATACTATCTTAGCAATCCTCAAGAGCAGGATCTATTTAGACGGG
Organism: uncultured Nitrosopumilaceae archaeon; assembly: GCA_964460675.1. Classification (GTDB taxonomy): domain Archaea; phylum Thermoproteota; class Nitrososphaeria; order Nitrososphaerales; family Nitrosopumilaceae; genus CAYWRD01. The sequence goes on along the minus strand of CAYWRD010000107.1, from coordinate 1,368 downwards.
CCAAACAGATGGGCGTTTCTGATTCTACTGCAAAAGACTATATCAGAACTGTGATTATACAAGCACAAAAAATCTATTCAAGATAATAACACCACATCTTTTCAGTAATTTTAAAGAATGGAACTTCATAAATAATCCAATTGGAGAAAAATTCGCATGGATCAACTAGTAGATGACATTAAAGAATTATTAGATAAGGAGAGAGGAGATAAGAGAATTCTTGAACAAATTCTTAGAGCATGTGAAAATAATGAAGTTATTAGCAATTTTGAAAGAAACTATGTCCAAAGGCTATCTGAAAAACATTTAGGCAAAAAACCAGCAGTAGAGAAAAAACCTCCAACACCTGATGTTAATCTTTTAGAAGAAAAACCCATTCCAGAAGAAAAACCACTAATACAAGAATCAAAACTAATCAAAACTACCAAACCAAAGAACCAATCTTTGTTTATAGGCATAGGAGTAGCTGCTCTTGCAATTGTTATAATTGCAGCAATAGCATTTTCTGAACTGCCTGACACAACAACACAAATTGATACTACGCCAACCGAATCTAATATTTCTACAGGTCCCTTCTCACTGCAAACTGATCTTACTTCTTACTCTAGAGGAGACATTATATCAATTAGTGGCACATCAGATCCGTCACTTGGAAACCAAATATCCTTAACAATACAAAACCAAAATAACCAATTAGCTTGGTCTGAAAATGTTAATGTAAAGTCAGATGGAAGATTTTCAACTTTGTTGATTGCTGGCGGCGAAGGATGGGAAAACTCTGGAACATTCACACTTGAGGCAAAACATGGAACAGAATCTGAAACCATAACTTTTTCATTTAGAAACTGATTCAAATTCATTCCAATGTTTGTCTACTAATTCTCTTAATTCAGAAACGGTAATTTCTTCAAAGTACTCTCGATACACAATGTATTTGTTGCCTTTTTCATCTGTATCTTTGTAAATATCTGTTGTAATTTTTGGAACTACATTATTTTTCCATTGATTCATTTCAAAAATCCATATGCTGGAATCTGGATTAGAAAAATCAATATCGTCACATCCCACGATGTACAAAAAGCATTTAGAGGATTGATTTAATTTCTCATGTAACTTCTCATAAGCAATCATTTGTCCTTTTGGTATGTTGATTTTATCATTATGAAACCCCTTGAATTCAAAAATTACAAAACCACCATTGTGCTCAATTAACCAATCTAAATCTGTGCCTCCAGATGTTATCATGCCATGCACAATCATATTGCCTAGAACTTGTCTACCTCGAGTAAATTCCTCATCATCAAATATTTTGTACTTTGGGAGGGGGCTTTTTCTTAATTGCTGGTTTGTTTTAGTCTGGCTTGTTTT
>CAYWRD010000106.1:0-4719 GCA_964460675.1 uncultured Nitrosopumilaceae archaeon | reverse complement strand
AGTATTTTTTGTTTGAAAAACTGATTAAATTCTCTTTTTTGTACCATGATACTGTCTATTATCATATTATAATAGACTGCTGGTGTGAATGCTATTTCGAATTGAATTTTTCTAAACATTGTACACTTTATGAACTTGAATTATCAAATTCAATTCTTTGTAGTTTTTACACTAAATTGTTTTGTAAATCTTAATTTGCCTTTAATCCTTTGTAACGATTCCTAATTGTAACTTCTGTTACATTGGCAGCTTCGGCTATGTCTCTTTGTGTTATGTCTTCTCCATTTTGTACGCAAGATAGATACAACGCAGCTGCTGCAAGGCCCATTGGATCTTTCCCTGCACTCTCTTCTGATTTCTGAGCTGTTTTGAGAACTTTAACTGCGTATCGCTTTACCTTTTCAGAAATTCCCAATCTGCTAGAAATTCTGGAAACACACTGAATTGAATCAACAACTGGCATTTTCAAGTCCAACGAATAATGTAGTAATCTGTAACACCTTGCAATATCTTTTCTTTTGATATTTGCTGCCTCTGAAATGTCTTTTAACGTTCGTGGTGTTTCTGTTTCCCTGCAAGCAGCATACAATGATGCTGCAATTAATGCTGAAATAGAACGACCTCTAACTAGGCTTTTTTCTAACGCTTTTCTGTATATGTATGCTGATTTTTCAAGAACGCTTGATGATATGGTTAATTTGTCTTTGAGTCTGCCAAGTTCTCCCAATGCTTGTCTAAGATTTCTATCAACTGGCAAGTGTGCCTGACTTCTATTATCCCAAGTTCTTAATCGTTCAATGGTTCCTTTCATAGATGATGATAATGGCTTTCCTGTTGAATCTCTGTTGTATGGACCGATGACTGTAGCTAATCCTTTGTCATGAAAAGTAAGTGAAGAAGGTGCTCCTGTTCTTGTGGGGTCAGGACCTCCGTCTCTTGAAAATCCCCTCCATTCAGGACCTGGATCTTCAGTTTTTTCAGAAACTACAAAACCACACTTTCCACAAAATCGTTCACCTGTATCGCTATCAGTTAGCATTCCGTTTTTTCCACAACGAATACACTTGGAACCAGACTGATACGTATCGACAACCATGTATTTTCCTTATCTCACTGGGCCCTTACAATTGGAATCTCAATTGTTGAGACATTACGTGATTTCCCATCAGTGGACTCCATGGATTCTGAATCTATCTTAATTTTACCTATTGCAAAGATTTTGGTTTTTCTTAATAATACCTGAGATACATCAACTGCTAAACCAATGCTTGCCCCTCTAGCTTTTAGGGTAATTGATGGCAAAGAAGATAACTGAATTATAGCTGAAGAAACATATGACATTATTGGTTTTTTTCCAACAAAAACTGTGTCGCTAGGATTGTTTAACATACAAAGTTAGCTCTGACGTCTAATTTAAAGGGAGTAGTCAATTCTAGGCATAAATGCCATTTTATGGTAAAAAAAGATGTTTTGAGAATCATTGTAAAGTAATTGTGTTCAAAATAAATTAAACAAAACTAATCTAAAATCTTCTACTTCGGTGTTTTGGTAAACATTCACGACAATAAACAGGTCTTCCTTGTTTTGGCTCAAAAGGAACTTCTGATTCATTGACAAAGTCTTCACATGTACATTTGTACATTTTTCTGTCTTCTGACATACCCAGATATGATTTACCTTGTATAAGAAGTAGCTCTATTTTTTGGAAAAATACAAGGTGTTCATCTACTTAATATAATAGAATAAAAGCTAAGATTATGCTCAATTACAAAGTAGGTCTGGCATTTGGTATTCCTTTAATCGTTTTATTAGGTATGATTTCCCTTGTCTAAAATGACTCATCGAAAATCTATATTGTATTTTTTGAATATCTTGGATCCAGAAAATGACGAAATTACAGATAATTGTGATTAATTTAGTTAGTTTATGATGAAAGATAGGGATGAGCAACGAAAATTAATGTTTCTTGCTTTTGAAAAACAAAAAAAGATGATCAAAAGAAGAGATTTTCTGTTAAAAACAAAAAAAGATGATGACAAGAAAGATGCATTAAGCCTAACTCATGAAATTGCTAAGCTAGAAGATTTCATTCGTAGTACTGAAAATAAACTTAGAATGACGGATTAACTGTATGTGTATGTCCCCTAATCCTTCAAACAAACCTATAAGGAATCAATACCATCTAATTTCATGATTGATATTGAAAAATTAAGAATCTGTTCTGACTGTGGTACTGTATATTATGAAAAATTTTCACGTGGCATATGTCCTAACTGTCATACAAATAATTTTGTGAAAATAGCAGATGGTTCAAATCCGCGTTTGGACAAGAAATGACTAGAAAGTTGTTCTGTATAGACTAATATCATAGATTAGTTGTGATATGTCATGATTCATAAGATAAAATATTTTGAGGCTGAAAAATTACCTTCTGGCGTTTATCTGCAAGATGTCGTAAACAAATTTTTAGCTGAAAAAAAAGACAATATAATTTCAGTACATCCAGTCATGGACAAAACACTGATTGTTCATTATAAAGAAGAAAGTATGGACTAGAAACATAACTCTATTAGTTTCATTGAATTAAAAATACTGTTTGTATATTATAAAACAATTAAACATAATTAAAATGTCTTAAAAATAAAATCTGTTAAAAAATTATTTTAATAAATTTAAAAAATAGTATCTTTCTAAAAAGTATAACACATGCTTTATTGATTATTTTCCAATTTCCCTTGCGCAATTTGATGAACAAGTTGAATTATCAAATATGCTTTCATATTCTCTTCCACAATGTACACATTTCCTAAAAGACACATAAAATTTACGTAACCGTTCTATAAAAATAAGATCACCTACATATGGATTGAAATATGATAATAAAGAAAATAATTGATTTTAATACTAGATATGTTTTCGAGTTGCCATACATGTTTATTCAAAATTTTACTTAGATTCTTTGTATTCTATTTTTTCACCACAGAAAGGGCAGAAATTAATTACTCTAGCATGATGGCCGTCATATGATATTTCATCAATTATTGTAAATTGACCTTGTTCGTAACTCCAGACAGTAAATTTTTTACAAAAATCTTTGAACTCTTCACAGCAAAATTCAATATTTTTTACTAAATGATAATTGATGTACTTTTTTCCCTTATTTTCGGGATCGGGCAACGATTGTTTTGTGTAAGATGCAATCATAGATGTTTGTCTATGGCTAATCGTCTTCTATATAATGTACTATCAACATTTTTCCCATTAAGGGATGTATTGATATGATTTTTTCTTTTTTTGTTGCAAGAAACTCGTTTACCATATCTTCAAGATAAATTCCACCTGACAAACCTTCTACTTCAAAATATTTTATTTTGTGAACCATACCAGTACATCGTTGTTCTCTGATATAACTTAGTTACAATTGAAATGAAAAAATATTGTATGAAGATCCTGCATGGAGTTTATAGGGTAGTGCGTCTATAATACTGTGGAATGGTTTTTTGTGGTTTTTTAAAAATTAAGATTGCTGTAAAGTTGCCTAGGATTGAACTATGATTGAAAATAATTTGCATACTAAACTGGTGTTTCGATACTGATCAACACGCCTAATCATGCATTTTTACTTATTACATGTAATGAGGGTAAACTTGAAGAAGTTTTTACAGACATGCAACAGCTAGACGAAGTTAAAGAAATTCAAGAGACTATAGGAGCATATGATATTATAGTAAAGATAGAGTCAAAAACTTGGGAATATTTAGACAAACTTCTTTTTGAAAAAATAAGAATGATACCTGACATAGGGAATGTTATAATACTACATTGTAACAAAAAATGGGAATAGAAAATTCAGATAAATTTATTGAACAAAAAATTATTCTGCAATAAAAGAAACTCAAAATCAATTCTACTTTATTTACCAATATATGAAATTCTAGTTTGTCATTTCAAATTATTTCACTGTTATTAAATCCGCACATCTTTTTATAATGTATCATAGGTTATGAGTATATGACTAACATTAATCCATTAAAAAACAAAAAAGTGATAATTATTGATGATGAAAAAGATGTAGTTGATGTTTTCTCAGATTATTTGGAATTACAAGGTGCCAATATTGTAGGTGTAGGCTATAATGGAAAAGATGCAGTTGAATTATACTATGATAAAAGACCGGAAATAGCTTTTCTTGATGTTTCAATGCCTGACTACGATGGCTTTTATGCCTTAAAAAAAATAAAAGAATCTGATGATAATTCTGTAGTTGTTTTAATTACTGGGGATTTGACAAAAGAGACAGAAAATAATGCCAAAGAGTTCAAAGCCTCGGCAATTGTTTACAAGCCATTCAAAATTGACAAATTATTGGATGTACTTAATAGATTGGAAAAAAACAAGTTAATAATTCAGACCTATTAGGATAAGCCCCAACTTGTTTTACTAAATGGATTTATTCTTAAAAATGGGGCTTCATTTTCTTTCCAAGGATCATTTCTAACCCATTCGAATTTACTATAAAATATATCATAAATTTCTAAAAACTGTGGGCCACTTTCAATAATTTCAGTATCTCCTTGAACACATACTGCCTGATGTGCGCCTGATTTGTAAATGTCAATTGCTAAAGCTGTTTTTGGATTCTGTTTTAGATTTTTGTAAGTTCTTGTGTCATAATCTGTAGCAATTAGTATTGAACCGTTATCAAAAATATATGAAACT
>CAYWRD010000105.1:0-4819 GCA_964460675.1 uncultured Nitrosopumilaceae archaeon | reverse complement strand
ATTGGCGTAATGGTACTTGAAAGCATAGTATTTTTTGTACTAGCTTTGGTGATGGGAATAAAAGTTGTTCCAAAAATAATAGAAAAAGTAAACGTCATGAAAATGGAGGAAGCTCCCTTCATTACTGCGCTAGCTCTTGGTTTTGGACTTGCAGTCCTTGCAAACTTTCTAGGTCTTAGTACTGCTATTGGTGCATTTTTAATGGGAGTTATAATTGCATCATCAAAACATTCTGAATCAATTACAAAAAAGATACTTCCAATAAGGGATTTTTTTGGTGTGATATTTTTTGTTTCAATAGGAATGCTGTTCAACATAGCATTATTCCCAGAAACCATATGGATTGCATTACCAATAATTGCAATTGCAGTAGTTGGCAAATTCATTGGTAATTTCTTTTCAGCATCAATTGCTGGAAACAGTCTGACTAGTGCAGCAACAATTGCAGCTGTAATGGTACCAATAGCAGAATTTTCATACATACTTGCAAAACAAGGAGTTGATAATGGTGATTTGAGAGAATCAATCTATCCAGTGATTCTTTTAGTGTCACTTGGCACCATGTTCATACTACCATTGCTTTTGCGAATAACTCCTACGGTGGCTGATCCGCGCTCCATGATACCAGACAGATTCCTAAACTCTGTCTACATAACAGGTCAGTTTTTCAGAAAGATGTTTCCAAGACAAGACAAAGCAGAGCATCAGAAGTTTGGCAACATATTCAAAAAATACGGAGCAACATTTTTGGTCAATCTTGTAATCATTGTGGCAATACTTTCTATCATGGATTATTTTTCAGCAGAAATTGTTTTGTTATTAGAAGATCCTAATGTTCCATTCTTTATGGAGCCAGAAGTATTTGTATCAATAATTACGATTGTGCTTGTAATATATCCAGTCTTTTCCCTAATACGAAGGTTAGAAAAGGTAATCGAAGTAGTATCCAACACTATTACTATTAACATCGGATTTATGGCAGCAAGAAAACCTGTACATAGAATTACAAGAAACGTTTTGTTTGTTGGATTGATTTTACTTATGGTTGCAATCTTTATCACTTTTACAACTGACGTTGAAACAGTACCCTCTATGCCAATAATAATTTCTACTATTGGTTTGATTATTTCTATACCTATAATACTTGATACAATCATTGCAATGCAGAAAATTACCCAATCCAATGTTGTTGATCTTCTTGCTGATGACCCAGATGAATCCGATACAAGAAAAGATTAGAAACAAGTAAAAAATTATTGGCTTTACATTAACCCAAAAATTCAAGTTAATTTCAAAAATACAGTATTCTTTAGTATTGTAAAAATTACAACTTTTCTGAAATATTGTGCCTGATTTGTTTAATTTTGGTTAGATCCTGACAGAAAGTTCATTTTTTTAGATCTTCCAAACAACGTCTTTTTTTCCATTTCTTTTGTTTAAAACCCTACCTAAAACAAAAAGCAAATCCGAAAGCCTATTCATATATTTTATACATTCAGCGTTAATTTTGTCTATTTCTGCAAGTAACACAATTTGTATTTCCGATCTACGTACTATTGTTCTACAAAAATGGATTTGTGCTGCCGAGTTATGTCCTCCAGGTAGGATGAAATTAGTAATTGGCTCTAGCTCTTTTTCATATTTATCAATAAACCCCTCCAATTTTTTTACCATTTCTAATGTAACTCGATTTTTCGAGTTTTCTAATTGAGGGTTAGATAAATCAGCTCCAACAACAAATAATTCATTTTGAATACGAGTAAGTACTTCCTTTATGTCATTGTCTAGATCATGACTAAGTATGATTCCTAATGCGGCATTAACCTCATCCACACTGCCGTAAGCAATAATTCTAGGATGTGATTTTGAGATGCGAATATTTCCTTGAAGTCCTGTTTCACCTGAATCGCCTGTTTTTGTATATATCTTCATATTTTCATGAAACATCAAATCTGCTATTATGTTATTCGAATTGTTTAATACCCCATAACATCTACAGGGAACATGTCAGAGAAACATCCTTGTCCGTACTGCGAATCGGCATTTGATAACAAAGATGACTTGTCACGACATATTGATAGAATCCATCATGGTTCAGGCTTATTAGAAGGGGATTCTAGAAAATATTAGAAAGTTGAATATAGATATTTTTAACACAATTGTACATTTAAAAAAAATTCCTCGTCAAGGATGGATTGAAAAAGCAAAAATCAAGAATCCTGAATCTGTTGCAGATCACTCCTACTCTATGGCTGTAATAACAATGATACTATCAGAAGTAAATGAATTAGATTCTAACAAAACGGTAAAAATGTCTCTATTGCATGACTTGGCAGAATCCATTACAGGAGACATTACTCCAGAAAGTATGGAAAAAAATGACAAAAAAAAGTTAGAAAATAACGCCATGAAGAAAATTTTACAAAAACTCCCAACTCAGATTCAGGAAAATTATCAAAAGGTTTGGCAAGAATATCAAGATAACAAAACAAAAGAGGCAAAATTTGTTCATGATATGGATAAACTAGAAATGGCAATCCAAGCTAAAACCTACTCTAATCAAATGAATTCTATCACTCTGAAAGAATTTCTTAATTCTGCCAATACTGGTATAAATAATTCTGAGGTTAAAAAAATATTAGAAAAGATTATGGCCCAATAATATGAGTCATGAAACAGACAAAGATGAGTTAATTGAAGCACAAAAGCAGGTAATCGGAATATTATTTGAGATAGTAAAACGTCTACAAGCTAATAATGATTTGGATGAAGAGTATTTTCAAATCATTTCATCTAATAAGACAAAATACAATTCAAGAATAGATCAAATCATGAAGGAACGAAAAGAAAATGCTGAGATTGTAGGTAAACTGTTAAAACAATTAGAGATCTAATTTCCACAGCTACAGGAATCATCATCTGAAACTATTCTAAATTTTGCCGTTTGCTGATATTTATCCTGTACATAATGAGAAATGTTTGTAATTCTTATTCTTGCTGATTTATCTGGCCAACTTCCTTCGTTCTCTAACCATGATTCTATATCATCAACATCATAAATTTCACCATTTTTTAAGAGATCATGAAAAATTTTCTTTATTTCATCGGCTTCTTCAACAGTGATCTTCTGTTTATTTTCAACCAATGAAGTGATTTCATTTAGTTTAATGATCACATTGTTTGTAAGTGGCATGAATTGCATGTATGAAAAGAGTATAACAATATTTGTAGATATTGTTTTTATAATGAAAAAATGCTTTGCATCTTAATGCAATATTTTCAGGCATTGCGTCTAGGTCAAAAAAGGGTAGCTGCAGCTCGTGAATACCTGAACAAGCTTACAGATAACAAAGCAATGCCTGCATTAGCGTTATCCGATAATAAATCAAATGTATGGAATCCTGTTGGTGAGGAAAATCTTTATGCTTTTGTAGATGAATCTGCAGGGTTTGTTCTCACCGATACTAGTGGTTATATTCTAGCAATTGTTGATAGTAAAGGATATTCTAAAACTATTGTACAGGGAGTAACTAAAGAGCAAAAGGAATATCTTGAAAAACAATTTCAAAAAGATAACATTCCTGAATACAAAGGAAAAGTTATCCTTCCTGTATAGTATTCATAAAATACCCATCACATTCCCAAAACCTTTTTGAGGGCAGTTATCAACCATACTCCATGAAAAAACATGCACAAGAAATTGAGGTAAAAGGACATCTTATCGATTCAATGATCCTTACAAAAATTTTTGATAAAATCATGAATCAAGGCGGTGAATTTGAGGTTTTAGAATTAGATGTTGGAAAAAAGAAAAAAGATTCGAGTTATGCCAAAATTCAAGTCTCCGGAAAAAATGCAAATCATCTAAAAGAAATTCTTGATGATATACATCGTGATGGAGCTACACCAGTAAATGAAAAACAAATCAAATTAAAAAAAGCCCCAAAAGACATGGTATTGCCAGATAATTTTTACAGTACAACAAACAATGACACATGGCTATTTCATAATGATAAATGGATTCCAGTAGATAATCAAATGATGGATAAATGTATCGTTGTGAAAGATGATCATGCTTCTTGTGTTGCAATAAGAGATGTGAAAAAAGGCGATTTAGTGGTAGTAGATGATATTGGGGTTAAGGTTACTCCTCCACAAAGACCTAGAGACAAAGCCAATATCTTTGAGTTTATGGGTAGTAGTAGTTCAAGTGAACGACCAACACAACATATTGCTAAGAAAGTTGCACAAGACATTCATCAAACTGCTAAAAGAGGGGGAAAAATTGTTCTCGTAGGAGGTCCTGCTATTGTTCATACAGGAGCTGCAAGCTCTATTGCGGAATTAGTAAAGAAAGGATACATTCATGGAATTTTGGCAGGTAATGCATTGGCTGTACATGATATAGAAAATGCTACTCTAGGAACGTCTCTTGGAATGTATGTGCATTCGGCAACTCTTGCAAAAAGAGGACATAGAAATCATATGGATACAGTGAATGCAGTATTCAAAGCAGGATCTATTAATAAAATGGTTAAGAGTGGGAAACTTCAAAAAGGAATTTTTTATGAATGTGTGAAAAATAATGTTCCTTTTGTTTTAGCAGGTTCAATTAGAGATGATGGACCTCTACCTGATGTGATTACAGATGTTGTAGAAGCTCAACGACAGTACAAAAAATTAGTCAAGGATGCAGATATGGTAATTATGGTATCTACAATGCTACATTCTATAGCAACAGGAAACATGATTCCTGCAAATGTCAAAGTAATTGTAGTCGATATCAACCAACCTACAGTAACCAAATTAATGGACAGGG
>CAYWRD010000104.1:0-4858 GCA_964460675.1 uncultured Nitrosopumilaceae archaeon | reverse complement strand
GGCTCGGCCGCCAGATCTCGCCGGCCTCGCGCTCGAGGGTGTCCGCGACGCTGCGCGCCGACTTCAGGTCCGACGCCCCCATCGAGCCGAGGACCCGGTCCTGGATGCTTGCCCACGTCTCCTCGTCCAGGCCCGCGAGCTCGGCGAGGGTGATGGCGAAGACCTGCCGGAAGACCGTCCGGGGAACGTGCTCCGCCCATCGGACCGGTCGGTTTCTCAGCTCATGGCTCTCCTCGTCGATGGTGAGCACGCCGGACGGCGTCGAGCGGAGTCGGCGGGCGATGGTGGCGCATCCGCCTCCGGAGAGCCTGACCGCGATCTCTCCCCCCGCCTCGTCGGTTCCCCACGGCACGTGGGGGCTCAGCTCACGGGATGCCGGCTTGAATCCATACAGAGCGGTCGTGAGGAAGCTGAACAGCGTCGACTTCCCGGACTCGTTGGGGCCCAGGACGACGACCAGGGAGCCCAGCGTCTTCGAGCCGGTGTCGAAGTCCGTGAGCCGACCGAAGCCGTCGATGCGGATGTGCTCGATCCTCAACGCGAGGCTCCCTCGACGCTCGAGACGGGCCGGACCACTTCAGCTCTCCTCCAGGAGCCGAGCCGCGACCTCGCCCTCGGCGTCTTCCAGCAACGCCCGTACGTGCTTCGCCACCTCCCGGGGGTCGTCGGAGGGCGCGCCCGCCAGCTCCGCCGGATCGACCTCGAGCTCCACCTCCCCCCGGGCGATGTCGTCGACCATCCGGAGGGCCTGTCCCAGCACGTCCGTGCGCCCCCGGTGCTCCTCGATGGGGAATACGGGGTGCACGCCTCGCGCCAGAACCGTCACGTCCAGGGCGCCCAGGATCTCACGGAGCTCCCTGCCCAGCAGCTCCAGATCCTCCCCGCGGCGCAGCTCGGACCAGAGCGGGCACGGACCGCTCAGGACGGCGCGGACCATCCACTCCGTCCCACCACGTCCCGGCTCCTCCTCTCGTCGCGCGTCCCACGCCACCTGAACGGCCCGCTCGAGCTCATCGAGGCTGGCGACGCCGTCCAGGCGGTCCACCTCCAGGGTGTCCCAGCGGACGGGAGCCAGCGGACGGAAGGCCACCGAAGGGGCTCTCCGGTCCGAGAGGTCCACGAGAAGCGCGCCCCGCTCACCCGTATCCGTGTGGCTCTTGCCCTGAGGGCTCCCCGGGTACCAGATGGGTGGATCCTCGGAGAGCTGCTGGCGGATGTGGACGTGGCCCAGGGCCCAGTAGTCGAACCCCGCGTGCATCAGGTAGGTGAGGTCGGAGGGGGCGTAGGGGCCGTGGGCGTCGGCTCCCAGCGAAGACCGGACCTGCGTGTGGAGGAGGGCCACCTCGGGAAGATCACCGGCCGGGCGGGGCAGGGTTCGGGCGAGGTCGTCGGTGACCTCCTCGCTCTCGTGGCCCGCGGCCGTGACATGGCCCACGGCATCTCCCGCCCGGTCGGCGATGAGGAAGCGCCGGGGCGTGGCGTCGGCGGCGACCAGCGTGTTCTGCGGCCAGGGGATGCGGCGAGGGCCGGCCTCCCCCACGCCGGGGTCGTGGTTCCCGGTGGCGTAGACCAGGGTGATGTCGTGATCACCGAGACGGCTCGCCTGCTCCAGCAGGAAGCGCTCGGTCTGGAAGGAGAGACGATCGCTGTCGAAGAGATCGCCGGCGACGAGGAAGGCGTGGACCTCCTCCCGGATCGCGACGTCGACGGCTCGTCGGAAGGCCTGGCGGGAGGCCTCGCGCAGGCGCTTGCGGACGTCCTCCGAGCGGCCGGTGAAGGAGGTGTCGAGATGGACGTCGGCGATGTGCAGGAAGCGCATGACGCAAAGTAGGAGAAAGACGGCGCCGGTGGAATTTTCCCACGGGACGTCGGATCCTCGGGCACCGGCGCAGCGGCCGGGCCAGCCATCACCCACCGTGGAAGGCAGAGGGGAGCGCATCGCGGTGTTTCCCGCCCGCGGCTTCTCCGGTAACGTTGTACGTAGAAGGCTGTTGACAGCCTTCTGGCCTTCACGACGCTTGTAGGAGCTCAGGCTCGACTCACATCGCGCCCGGACACGACGGGTGCCCCCGCCCCCCGCAAATCAGATGAGCGACACGACGGAAGCGGCCAGACGGACGCTCCGAGAGGAATCGCCGACCATCGACGAGGTGTGCAAGCTCCTCGAGGACGTGGACGCCGATTCCGATCTCCTGCTGGGCTTCGCCCGCCTCTTCCTCTCACGGGCGCCCGAGGACCTTCTCCGCCAGCGGAGCGTGCGCGACCTGGCGGCGATGACGCTGGGGGCGTTCCGGTTCCTCGAGGGCTCGCGTCCGTACCGGGTCGACGTGGCGGTGACGGACACGGCGTCCGACGGGGACGGATGGAGCGCTCCGGTGACGGTCATCCGCACGAACGTCAGCGAGCGACCGTTCATCATCGACTCCATCCGGGAGTACCTGAGCCTCCAGGAGTTCTCCATCGAGCGGATGATCTACCCGATCCTCGACGTCGAGCGGGACGACTCGGGGCGGGTGGTGGCGGTGAGCGCTCCCACCGACGGCGGTGCGAAGGAATCCATCGTCCACTGCGAGATCGGGGAGGTGGAGGATCCCGAGCGTCTGGAGACCCTCGAGCGGGATCTCCGGGACCGCCTCCAGGACGTGGTCAAGGCCACCGACGACTTCCAGCCGATGCTGCAGGCCGTCGACACGGTCATCGAAGACGTCCGCAGGAACGCGGAGATCCTTCCGGAGCGGCTGGCCGAGCTGGAGGAGATCGAGCACTTCCTCCGCTGGCTCAAGGGCGGAGGCTTCGTCTTCCTGGGCTACCGCGGATACGAGTTCGTGGAGGAAGAGGGGGCCGAAGAGCCCAGCGTGGTGGTGGAGCCGGGCTCGGGCCTGGGACTTCTGCGCAACGAGGCGACGTCGCGCTTCGCCGAGCCCATCCCCCTTTCGGAGCTCGACGAGGGGATGCGCCAGCTCGCGCTCCACGGGCCGCTCCTGATCATCAACAAGACCAACGCCGAGTCGACGGTCCACCGTAGGGCGCGGATGGACTACGTGGGCGTCAAGAAGCTGAACGCCGACGGCGAGGTGCGGGGCGAGCACCGGTTCGTCGGGCTCTTCACGTCGAAGGCGTACGCCGAGTCGGCGGGGACCATCCCGATCCTCCGTAACAAGCTGGACGCCATCCTGGAGACCGAGGGCGTCCGGGAGGGCTCGCACGACTACAAGGAGATCATCACGATCTTCAACTCGCTGCCGAAGGAGGAGCTCTTCCTCTCTTCGGCCGACGAGGTGGCGGACGACGTCCGGGCGGTCCTGGATTCCTACGGCGTGTCCGACGTGCGGGTCACCCTCCGGGAGGACCTGCTGCATCGTGGCCTGTCCGTGATGGTCATCCTGCCCCGGGACCGCTTCTCGGGGGCGGTGCGTCGGGCCATCGAGGCGGCGCTGGTGGAGGCGTACGAGGCGGACGTCCTCAACTACCACCTCGCTCTTGGCGAAGGTGATCAGGCCCGCCTCCACTTCTACCTCGGCGCCGGCGCCGAGAACTTGCAGGCGGTCACCGCCACCGACCTGGAGGAGATCGTCGCCGAGCTCATCCGGACCTGGTCGGATCGGGTCCAGGAGGGCCTGGAGAGCTACCACTCGGCCGACGAGGCACGTCGGCTGGCCCGCCACTACGGCGACGCGCTGAGCCGGGAGTACCAGGCCGCGGTGTCCCCCGAGGTCGCCGTCCAGGACATCCTGGAGATCGAGGCCATGTCGGCCGACGACCGGACGGTCTCGGTGCGCCTGAGCAACCCGGGGCCCGACACCGTCGTGGCCGGCGTGAGCCAGGTGACCGAGCTGAAGCTCTTCCTTCGCGGAGAACGGCTGGTCCTGTCGACGTTCATGCCGATCCTCGAGGACGCCGGGCTGCGGGTCCTCGCCATGAAGCCGTACGAGGTCGGCGACAACGGATCGCCGGAAGCTTCGATCTACGTCTTCGCCGTCCAGACCCAGAGCGAGGAGCGTCTCGACGTCGACGAGCGCGGCGCCCTCCTGTCGGAGACGATCCTCGCGGCCCGGGCGGGCGACGCCATCAGCGACGAGCTCAATGCCCTGGTGGTGAGCGCGGGGCTCCACTGGCGCGAGGTCGACATCCTCCGAGGGTACGCCGGCTACGCCTTCCAGGTGGGGGCGGTGCCCAGCCGGAAGGCTCTGCCGAGCGCGCTGGTCCAGTACCCGGGGATCGCCAGAGAGCTCTTCGACCTCTTCCGCACGAAGTTCGATCCGGCGTCCGACGCCACACAGAAGGAGCGGATGGGCGCGGTGGCGGACATCCGGGAGGTCTTCCATGCGTCGCTGAGAGGCGTCTCGCTCCTGGCCGACGACCGGGCGCTCCGCGGGCTCGAGGAGCTCATTGGCAGGACGGTCCGGACGAACTACTACCGGCACGGGGGACGGGAGGTGGAGCACCGCTCCGGTGGCGTACCGTACATCTCGTACAAGTTCCTGGTCGGCGACCTGGAGAACGCCCGGCCCACCGAGCTGCTCTTCGAGGTCTGGGTGCATTCGTCCCGCATGGAGGGTGTCCACCTCCGGGGCTCGACGGTCGCCCGTGGTGGCATCCGGTGGAGCGATCGCCCCGACGACTTCCGGACCGAGATCCTCGGCCTCGTCGACACCCAGATGGTCAAGAACGCCGTGATCGTGCCCGCCGGCTCGAAGGGCGGCTTCATCACCCGGCACATCCCCGCCGATCCCGAGGAGCGCTTCGAGGAGGGCAAGCGCCAGTATCGTACCCTCATCCGGGGTCTCCTGGACATCACCGACAACCTGGATCAGGGCAGGACGGTCCCGCCCGAGGACGTGATCTGCTTCGATCCGCC
>CAYWRD010000103.1:0-4884 GCA_964460675.1 uncultured Nitrosopumilaceae archaeon | reverse complement strand
CCTCTAAAATTGAAAACATCTTTCTTACCTCTTCTGGGGTTCTTGCCATTGCAAAAATTTTGGTATTAATTTTGTGAAGCTTTGCAATAATATTTTCAAGAGGGATTATCTTCCAGTCTTTTACCTCTACTATGACAAAATCTAGTCCTTTTTTTGCTATAGTCAGAATGTTTTCAATGTCTGTGTTTGATAATACTTTGAATTTCCTTCCAACTTTCTTTCCTTTTGGTTTCTTTTCAGATTCTTTTTCTAGTACCACATATTTTGCTGCCTTTGATGGATAGATTGTAGTAATCTTTGTTTTACCTAGTTTTTTTGGATCGAGATAAACTGTTTTGATGCCTTCTGTCTTTAATTGTTCTACAAACTTTGTTAATTGTGCTCCTTTTCCTTTTGGAGCAATGATTAATTCTTTATTTTTGCTCAAGTTTTTTCACTGCTTCTGCTGCTGTATACTTTTTAAAAATAATGTCTGCTAATGCCTCTACCATCTTTTGAGGTTCTTTTTGTGCAAAAACATTTCTTCCATATGTGACTCCTTTTGCACCTGCTGCCATTGCATCTTCAGTCATTTTTAGTATGTCCATCTCTGTTCTAGCTCTTGGTCCACCAGCTACAACGACTGGTACTGGAGTACTCTTGACGATTTTTTTGAACGAATCAATATCTCCTGTATACACTGTTTTTACAATGTCTGCACCACATTCAGCACCTACTCTTGCAATATGAGCTACTGTTACAGGATTGTTTGGTTCCTTGATGTTTTCTCCTCTAGGATACATCATTGCCAACAATGGCATGTTCCACTTGTGACACTGCTCTGAAACCATTCCAAGCTGCTCTAGCATCTCGGGTTCTTCCTTTCCTCCAATGTTGATGTGAAGTGAAACACCGTCAGCTCCTAGTCTTACTGCTTCTTCTACTGTTCCAGTTAACATCTTTCTGTTTGGTGAAGAAGAAAGTGAAGTGCTTGCTGAAAAGTGAACTAATATGCCTACTTTTGGTGGCTTTGGCAAAGACTTGATAATTCCTTTGTTAACAATAACGCTGGTTAAACCACGGCCATCACACTTGTTGATAATTTTTGCAGCATCTTCAAGACCGTCAATTGGACCATTTGATATGCCATGATCCATTGGAATGCATAACATCTTTCCTTTTCTAAGAATACGGTTTAGTCTAATCTGATGACCCGTTACCATGAACTCATTTCCTTTCTGTGCCCTACTTAAAAATAACGTGAATCTTTCTTTTCGCCATTTTTGATTTTGAGCGCAAAAAACTTCTGCTTTTCTAGCTTTTTTGGAAAAAATCCTATCAAGGATTAAATATAATTCTCAAAGACAGAAGGCAAGTTAATTGAGTCAGATAACAAAACAACTTCATGTAAGCGAAATTGGACCAATCCTTGAAAATTCTCTGAAAGGTCAGAGACCTACTGCACAAGAATGCATGCAACTTTTAGAATCTGATGATGTTCATCTAATAGGACTCACGGCAGGAACATTAGCTAGGAAAAGGTTTGGCAAAAAAGTCTCTTTTGTAAATAACATAATTCTAAATTATACTAATGTCTGCATTACTGATTGCAAATTCTGTGCCTTTTACCGTTCACCTGGAGCTGATGACTCGTACACATTATCGCTTGAAGAAATAGAAGCTAGGGTCAAAACCGCATGGGACATGTTCAAGATTCGTCAGGTCTTGATCCAAGGAGGTCATAATCCAAACTTGAAAATCGAATATTATGAAGAAGCATTCAAGATGATTCGAACAAAGTTTCCACAAATTGGCGTACACGGTTTGTCAACATCAGAAATTGATATGATTGCACGGGTAGAAAAAACATCAACAAAAGAAGTATTGTCAAGACTAAAAGAAGCTGGATTGCAGTCAATCCCAGGAGCAGGTGCAGAAATTTTAGTTGATTCTGTAAAAGACATTATCAGCCCAAAGAAAATTTCTAGTAATGACTGGCTTCGTATAATGGAAGAAGCACACTCTATTGGTCTTCCTGCATCAGCTACTATGATGTATGGTCATGTAGAATCAAATCAAGATATAGTTGATCATCTATACAAAATTGTAGAACTACAGAAAAAAACAAACGGTTTCATGGCTTTTATCCCATGGAACTTTGAGCCAAACAACACTCAGATGCAGCAAGAAAAAATAGTTGAAGTTGGAACTGGAGGAATACAACTACTAAAGATGATTGCAATATCTAGACTAGTCTATGATGGATTAATTCCTCACATTCAGTCATCATGGCTTACAAATGGAGTGGGTATGGCGCAACTTGCACTACAATATGGTGCAGATGACTTTGGTGGTACTTTGATTGGCGAAGAAGTTGTTTCTTGTACTGGGGCTCGCTCAACAGAGCTAACTGATAAAAGGATAATTGACTCCATTCACCAAATAGGATATCAGGCCGAAGAACGTGACAACTTTTACAACTCTGTTAAATTAATCTAGATTCCGTATTCAGACCACTTAGAGTCTACAATTTTTTTCGTTTCAGGATCTGCTTTTACTTGTTCTTGAATCTCTCTTTGGAATCCTTCTTCTTTTGTTTTTTGTGTTGCATCTATTCCTAGCTTTGATCCCAAGTTAACAATAGGTGATGCAGGATCTAGTGTGTCAGTTGGTGTGTTGTCAATAATCATAGTATCTCTTGCAGCATCTGCTCTTGTAGTTATTGCCCAAATCACATCGTCCATATCGTGAACATTCACATCGTCATCTACTACTACAAACATCTTAGTTAGGGCAAGCTGTCCTGTTCCCCATAACCCCATCATCACTTTTTTTGCCTGACCAGGATATCTTTTCTTGATTGATACTATTGCAAACCCTTGAAACCATCCTGCAGCAGGCATTGAAAAATCAACAATCTCTGGATGAAACATTCGTAACATTGGCAAAAAAGATCTCTCAATTACTTTTCCAATATATGCATCCTCAAGAAGTGGTTTTCCTACTATAGTTGTAAGATAAATCGGATTCTTTCTTCTCATTATTCCTGTAAGAGTAAATGTTGGGTATGGTTCAACTGGGGTATAGTATCCGGTATGATCTCCAAACGGGCCTTCGTCTCTAATGTCTGCAGGATCAACGTATCCTTCTAAAACAATCTCTGCATTTGCTGGAACGTCTAAATCAATTGTTTTGCAAGGAACTGTCTTTATTCCTTGTTTTCTTGTTATTCCTGAAAACAAATACTTGTCTAAACCTTCAGGAACTGGAGCTACTCCTGCAAACACTGTGGAAGGCTCTCCTCCAATAATTACCGCAGCTGGAATCTTTTCACCTTTTTCTTTTGAAATGTCTCCGTGATGTGCACCCCGTTTGTGTTTTTGCCAATGCATCATTGCATGTGTTTTATCGACAATTTGCATTCTATACACGCCGAGGTTTCTTATTCCAGTTTCAGGATGTTTTGTTGCAACTAATCCTAGTGTGATGAATCTTCCTGCATCTTTTGGCCATGTCTTCAGTATTGGTATGTCATCAAAACTTGGATTCTCATCTATTACTTCAGTTACAGGGCCAGACTTTTCTTGTTTTGGAAAAGAGTCTGTCATCTTTGATAGTTCTGGAAGCTTTTTGATCTTTCCAAAAATTCCAGACGGTATGTCCATCTTTGTCATGTCAACTATCCTTTGACCAATCTCTGTAAAGTTTGATGTTTCCAAACCAATCTCTAATCTTTTCATTGAGCCAAACGCGTTTCCCAATACTGGCATGTCGTAATCTTTTACATTTTCAAACAGAACTGCAGGACCTTTTTCATACATTACACGCTTTAGAATTTCTGCAATCTCTAAGTTTGCATCGACTTGCGTTGTTACTCTTTTTAATTCGCCTTGCTTTTCTAGCTCTGCAACAAACTCATGCATATCTTGTATTGGCACAAACTCTTTCTAGTTATAGACGGTATAAGCTTAACTAGATTTGTCACGGGTAATTTTGCTGAGAAATAACTTTTAACAAATCTCTTTTAAGTACCATCATTTCACAAATACAGTATGGCAGGTGACAAGTGTGCAGTATGTAAGGGAAAGGGCACTATAGAATTGTTAGGTACTCAATGTCCTTTCTGTAATGGTACTGGCGATTACACAAGAACTGCAGAATCTTATCTCAAGTCACACATATGTCAGTGTATATTTTTGGATAGGAAACAATGTCCTTTGTGCGGAAAGCGTTGTCATCACGATACTCCTAACAAACCAAAAATTTTGCTTGGACCCCAATAGACTATTCTATTGGAGGCAACTCGTTTTTCTTGTCATGACCGCCTGATCCAAATTTGCAGTAAAAGCACAAATCAGACTCCATGTACTTTAGCTGGACTACTTGTATTGCACCGATCTTCAATGCAATCTTTGTCAAAATTTTGTATTTTAGCGGCATTGCTGGTATTACTTCATCCATGTAGACTTTGTAGTGATCAGGACAAAACTTGAGGGTTACTTTGGCTGGTTCTTTTCCTTTTTCATTTACTTGCTTTGTAAAATTGATCTGTTCTCTGATGTATTCGTGCTTTGGGCAAGGACAATCCTTTCCGCCTGGGTGTTTGTAGGCAGGAGTATTCTTCCAATCAAATCCTGGATACTCTTTTTCAAAATCGTCCATGCGTAGGGTATGTCAAATATGCATATAAAACTTGATCAAGCCATGTGCTGAAAATCAACCCAAATACACATAAACTAGATATTTTTCTTGAAATCATGGTTGCAAAAAAGCAAACCAAAAAAGATCTTGAAGCTAAGATTGCAGAATTAGAAGAAAAACTTACAAAATTATCTTCTCAGCTTTCACAGCCAGCTGAGACAAAACAAGAATCAAAACCACAACCAAAACCAGCTGAAAAACCTG
>CAYWRD010000102.1:0-4925 GCA_964460675.1 uncultured Nitrosopumilaceae archaeon | reverse complement strand
TTTTCAGTCTAAGTGGAACGAATGTTATTCCAATGGCAATTGATGCCCTCAGGGCACTCCAGCACCGTGGTCAGGAAGCATGGGGATTGGCAATTCCTAACAAAGAACCATTAAAACGACTAGGATTAGTATCAGCATCTTCTTCAGAATTCAAAAAGATAGCAGAAGAATATTCGTCTCCTGCAGTAATTGGACATGTTCGGTATTCTACCATTGGAAAAAGCAGTTTAGAAAACGCTCAACCTCTCAAAGTTAAGGATCTTTGTGTTGCTCATAACGGTACGATTTCAAACGTTCAGGAATTAGCAAATATGGTTGGAGGATGCTCATTTACACCACAGAGCTCAAGCGATACTTTGGTTGCTGCACAAAGACTCGTTTCATTAATTTCTGAGAAAGGACAGATGGGAAAGGCATTATCTATTTTAAAAAATGAAATGGTTGGTTCTTATTGTTTTACATTTATCTCTGATGAAAATGCTGTTTATGCTGCACGTGATCCTAAAGGATTTCGTCCAATGGTATTAGGACATAAGGAATCAGATGATACATACATTGTAGCATCTGAATCTTCTGCGGTTTCAGCAGTTAGTGCAAAATTACTTCGAGATGTTAAACCCGGAGAATTAATCAAACTGAGCCAAAATGGTTTAGAAACTGAAATGTTTTCAAACGATGATAGCACTGCTCACTGTTCTTTTGAATTTACTTACTTTGCTCACCCTTCCAGTCAAATGGAAGGCTCTAACATCTATGTTGCAAGAAAAAACATTGGCAAGTTTTTGGCACGAAAGTTTCCAATTAAAGACGCAGATTTAGTAATCCCTGTTCCTGATTCTGCAAGACCTGCAGCTTTGGGATATGCTCAAGAACTTGGCGTACCATTTGATGAAGGACTACTAAAAGACCGTTATAGCAAAAAGGGTCCTTTGAGAAGCTTTATTGAACCACACCAATCAGACAGAGTTGAAATCAATCGTTGGATAATTCCAATCAAAGAAATTATAGAAAACAAACATGTTGTAGTTATTGATGATAGTCTAGTTAGAGGCACTAGCTCAAAGGCAATAATTAAAGCACTAAGAAGAGCAGGTGCTAAAAAAATTAGCATGGTGATTACTTATCCACCAATAAAATACCCTTGTTATGCTGGAATTGATTTTCCCTCCCAAGATGAACTTGCAACTTTTACAAATGGCAAAGAATTGACAGAAGAAGAATTAACAGAAATGGTGCGAAAAGATATTGGTGCTGACTTTTTAGGATACAATGATTCAGAAAATTTGGCAAATGCTGTAGGAATGTCAAAAGATTCCATGTGCTTTACATGCTATACGGGAAATTATGATTCCTTGGGAATTAAACCACAGTTTAAAACCCGACAAGAAATGAAAGGTGAATAAAAATGGACACTGCTTATGTTTTGGTAAAAAGTGAGATGGCTCATGAGATGGATGTAATGAATGAAATATTGAAAATAGATGATGTCAAAGAAGCAAAAGGTACCTTTGGTGTCTATGATATTTTCGTTAAAATCCAATCTAATTCATTAAAAGATATCGAGGATATAATCACCAAAAAAATTAGAAAGATAAACCATGTGATTTCAACTGATACTTTGTCTGTTATCCCTGAACAGGGAAAATAGAGTTGGAATTTGTCTTAAATATGGTAAAATAGTTTAGATTGTTATGAAAGCAATTTGGAATGATACTGTATTGGCAGAAAGCAATAACACCATAGTAGTTGAAGGAAACCACTACTTTCCACCAGACTCATTAAATGAACAATTTTTTGAAAAATCTGATTTTACGTCTTTTTGTGGTTGGAAAGGAATGGCAAATTATTATTCCGCAAAGGTGAATGGAAAAACCAATGAAAACTGTGCTTGGTATTATGCAAAACCAAACGATGCTGCAAAAAAAATCCAAGGATATGTGGCATTTTGGAATGGTGTTACTGTAGAATAGAGCTTAATTATTAGAATCGTACTATTATTTCATGAATCAATATGCGATTCTGGTAGGTGCAGGAATTGGGATTATTGGTTTGATGGCGGTAATTTTTGGACTAGATATAATGAATCTATCAATATATACGAAATATTATGATATTTTTGTGGATCCGATTATTGATAAACAAAGTATGTTCACAACAGGAAGAATAACTATTCAAAATACTGGTAGTCAACCATTAACTAATCTTAGAATTAATTTTGGTGGTGGAGATACTTTGGATCTGAACACATTAGATCCTGGCAAAAAAGTAATTGTGTCGCCTCCGCCTGATAACCCAATGGAATTCGTAATGGTAACTGCAGACAATGATGTTTTTGTTAACAAAGCATATCGAGAATTGCCTAAAATGGTTGGAATGATGGGGTCATGAATAATTCCGAGCAGTTAAATGATATTGAAAATTATCTGAATTAGTTGAAGTTTTTAACATCAGGTAAAGTAAAGGACATTTATGATTTGGAAGATGGTAATTTACTATTCCAGTTTTCAAACAGAGTGTCAGCATATGATGTAAAATTCAGTCAAGAAATTCCCCAAAAAGGCAAAGTTCTGTGCAAGTTTGCAGAGTATTGGTTTAACAAATTACCTGTTCCTAATCACTTTGTTAAACGAAAATCTGATACTGAAATTATTGTAAAAAAAATGAAAATGCTGCCAATAGAATGTGTTGTTAGAGGTTATTTTTATGGCAGTTTGGTCAATAGGTGGGAAAAAAACGAAGTAAAGATACCTGAGGGTACTAACACTACACTTGCTGCAAAATTACCCTATCCAATATTTGATCCTACTACTAAAGCAGAACACGATATCCCAATTGACAAGAAAAAAGCAATTGAAATGAAGCTGGTAACCTCTGAACAATATGACTGGCTTGAAGAAAAGTCACTTGAAATTTACAAAACAATGTCTCAGACTGCAGATGATGCAGGTTTTATTTTAGCCGATCTGAAACTGGAATTTGGAATACTAGATGACCAGATCACCTTGGGCGATTCGATAGGTCCTGATGAATGTCGCTTATGGCCAAAAGACGCCTACGTGATAGGAAAAACCCAAGAAGCATATGACAAACAAATACTTCGTGACTGGCTATCAGAGCATGGTTATCAACAAAAATTCGAAGATCAAAGAAGTGCAGGAAAAGAACCAACTCCTCCTGAAATCCCACATGAGATTATAGAAAAAATGACAAAGCGATACGTCACAGTGTTTGAGAAAATTACTCAACATGAAATTTAGCTGTATTGATGATTGTTCTCAATGTTGCATTGAGCGAGAATATTATCCAAGTATTGAATTTGGAAAAATAGGTGTTTTGATTTTGCCTGAAGAAAAAGCCAAAATTGAATCATTTGCAAAAAAACTTGGAATTAAAATAAAAATTCTGCCAAGGATAGGAGTTTCCAAATTTCCTGACAAAGAACCAGAACGAATTCTTGCATATCAATTGATGGGAAAAGATGATGATGGGGACACTTGCCCTTTCTTAGATACTGAAACTACTGAACGCTCACCACATGGCGGATACCTATGTAAAATATACCAAGACCGTCCATTGGCATGTTCGGCTTATCCATTAATCGAAACAAATCCTATGAGAATTGATGAAAAATGTAAATTTTGTAAGGAATGTGGACAGGCATCCTCAAATCTTGATTCAGAATTAATATCTCTTGAGAAAATTAAAACAAAAATGAATACACAGGGCCCGTACATTTGGCGATATGCAACCGGCATAGGTAGTCCCAAAGACAAATCTAAAATTAAAACTGGCTGGATTCTAGAACAATAATTTAGTTTATGCCTGTATTGTTTGTTTCAACTCTAATTTCAATTTCAACTATAACACAATAACCTCTCAATACAGTTCTTTGTACCTCTTTAGGGGACAACATCTGGCAGCTTGCCATTTTTTGATATTTTTCAATTAATGTTGTACCACTATCATATATCTTGTAATGATAGTAGAATTATTGTAGCTATACCAATAATTATGATTGCATTATCAAATATTTGATTATGGTTACAACAATAATAGTAACAGTATGAATTTAACTGTAGTGAAAAAAAATTAATGCGAATAGACAAAAAAATGTGATACAAGGATCTTTTAGATCATAATTAAAGAAGAATTGAACATGTCTACGCTACTAGAAAAACAAATCAAAGTAAATAGAATAGTCACAACAAGTATTGATCATGCCCGTGCAATTGAAGACCCTGCACGTGCAAAAATAATTGAAATATTGTACAAAAAAGCACTGTCTGCTGAACAAATATCAAAGGAGCTCAAAAAATCCGGATACAAAAAAGCACTAACTACAATTCGTCATCATCTAGATATTCTAAAGGAGTCTGGCCTAATCGAGGTTGTAAAAATAGAGGAGACACGAGGAGCCATTACGAAATTTTATAGTACTGCCACAAAGCTTCTAAGCTATAATGCACCTGAGGATTTTGAATCAAAATATTCTAAAATTATAGACAATACTTCAACAAAGATTGAAAAAATTCTCAAAGGAATAAACCCGAAAACTACTAAATCCAAAAAAGGAAAGGGATCAGAAGAATACTCTCAATACCTTATCATGGAGATAATGAATCGTGCCATGACTAATGTTTTGGAAAACCCCAAAAAGTAGTTTAGGCAAAACCTAAGTATTTCTTGGAAAATTTCTAAACATGGTTCGAGTCTTTTACACTCAAAAAACTGAACAGATTGCCTCTAAATTTAGATTGAATACTTGGAGGCAGCTTGCCCAAGAGTCATTGAATCAGAAACATCGAGATCTATCTGATAATTGGAAGATGTGTGCTATAGGCGAGCGAATTCGACTTGAAGGACGTGATCTTGAATCAATCAAGGATCTTAGCCCTGAAGCAATAAAACTAGGCTATGACTTTTCA
>CAYWRD010000101.1:0-4930 GCA_964460675.1 uncultured Nitrosopumilaceae archaeon | reverse complement strand
CGAGTCGCCTGGCGCACCGTCTCGCCGAGGCCGGCCTCGAACGGAGCGGCTCCACGGTGCTCGATCCATTCGAGCATCAGGCGCTCCTGGACGAAGCCCTCGACTCGGCGCTGGAGGCGGAGCGTGCGGGATTGGGCGAGCTCTCGGAGGGCGTCGGATTCCGCGAGAAGGTCCACGGCGCCGTCGTCGCCCTCCGGCTGGCGGGCACGACGCCGCGAGACCTGGACGCGGCCCGCTTCGGGCAATGGGAGAAGAAGCTCTTCCTCCTCCGGGTGCTTCAGCGCTACGAGCGGCTGCTCATGGAGCGCCGACGGGCCGATCCGGCGACGGTGCTCCGACTGGCCCTCACCGCTCTGGACGAGGCAGGCGGCGGCGCCCCCGCGACCCTGGACGCCGACTCCATCCACCTCGTGCCGGGCCTGAGGACCCGCGGGCTCGTCGGTCAGTTCATCAAGGAGCTGGAGGGACGCGGAGCCCGGGTGCTGGAGACCGATCCGGTCCACGGCCATCCGGTGCCCGAGTCGATGCTCTGGGGGCGGAGCGGGGATCCCTCCCCGGGCTCGCGACTGTACGCCGTGGACGAGGTCGGCCCCGACACCGACGTCCTGGACGTCACCTTCTTCTGCGCGGCCTCGGTGGACGCGGAGATCCGCGAGGTCCTGCGGCGGGTCGTGGAGCGGGACCTCCGGTGGGATGAGGTGGAGATCGTGACCCCCGATCCGGCGGCCTACGGGTCGGGCCTCCACGCGCTGGCGACCCGGCTGGGCATCCCCGTGAGCTACGCCGTGGGACTTCCGGTGGCGCGGACGCGGACCGGGCGCGTGGTCCAGGCCTACCTGGACTGGGTCGAGGAGGGGTTCCAGGCCGATCCCATCCGGCGCCTCCTGGAGGCCGGCGATCTCCGACCGCCCCGATCCCGCGGCCGGCACGCGCCCGCCGCCCTGGCCCGGCGCTTCCGGAGTCTTCGGATCGGCTGGGGACGCAAGCGCTACCGGACCCAGATCCGTGAGGCCCTGGCCGGGGTGGAGGAGATGGAGCGGCGCTCCCGGGAATCGGAGAGCGGATTCGAACGGCGCCGTGAGCGTGCGAAGGAGGAGCTGGAGGCGCTGAAGTCGATCCTCTTTCCCGCCCTGAAGGTCACCCCGTCGGTGCCCGACCGGATGGGCGTGGGCGGCGAGCCCATCTCTCCCTCCGAGCTGGCCCGCGGCCTGGCGGCGTTTCTCCGCCGGGTCCCGCGGGGCCGTGGCCCCGACCGTCACGCCCGGGAGGAGATCGGCCGGATCCTCGAGCGCATCGAGGCGACGCTGAAGCGGCGCACCGAGTTCCGGTCGTGCGTGGCCATCCTCCGACGACATCTCGACATCCGTGTCCGTCCCGAGCTCCACGGGCAGGAGCCCGACGGCTCCGCTGCCCCGTGGTCGTCGGCGGGCGGCGCGCTGCACATGAGCGACCTGGAGCACGGGGGCTACACGGGCCGCAGGGCCGTCTTCCTGCTGGGCCTGGACGCCGACCTGTTCCCGGGGCCCGGCGGGCAGGACCCGGTCCTTCTCGACGGCGATCGCCGCGTCCTCGGGGCGGATCTGCCCACCTCGGGCGAGGTGCTGAGGGAGCGGATCTTCCGCCTCGCCGCCCTCGTCGCCCGACTGCGCGGCTCGGTGACGATGAGCTATCGGTCCTGGCAGCCCACCGAGGCCCGGACGGTGGGCCCCTCATCGGTCCTCCTGCAGGCCCAGCGCCTGACGGAGCGCGATCCGACCCTCACGTTCAGCGATCACCACGACCGGCTGGGGAGGGTCGTGAGCGCGATCCCCGCCGAAGGGCGTCCCGCTCTGGACGGAGACGATTTCTGGATGGAAGCGCTGGGGTCGGGCACGGTGATGCGGAGCGGCGTGGAGGCCGTGCGAGCCTCGTTCCCCTCCCTGGACCGGGGCCTCACCGCGTTCCACGCGCGGCGCGACGGAACGCCCAGCGCGTTCCACGGCGTCATCGAGCCGCGGGCCGAGCAGCTGGATCCCCGGAAGAATCCGTCGACGGTGGTCTCGGCCAGCCGATTGGAGGCGCTGGGGACCTGCCCCCTCCGGTACCTGCACCGGTCGGTGATCCGCGCCTACCCTCCGGACGATCCCGAGCTGGATCCGGACATGTGGCTCGACCATCGCCAGCGCGGGATCCTCCTGCACCGCGTGTACGACCGTACCCTCCGCTCGGCGAGGGAGCGAGGCGTGAAGCTCGCCGACAAGGACTTCGAGGTTCTGGCCCTCGATGCGTTGAGGGAAGGGATCGAGCGCCTCCGCCACGAGGTCCCGAGCCCGGGCGAGGGGACGTTGAACCGGGAGATCGCCGGCCTGCGCGAGGACGTGCGCTCCTTCGTGCGCATGATCCGGGAGCACGGACCCGAGTACGTGGCCCTGGAGTTCACCTTCGGCATCGGCGACGACGACCCCATCGCCCTGCCGGTCGACGGTGGCGCCGTCGAGCTTCGTGGAGCCATCGACCGCATCGACCACGACCTGGAGGGGATCCACGTCGTCGACTACAAGACCGGTGGCGCCTGGGGATACGGCCGCGAGGTGTTCAACGAAGGACGCCGGCTCCAGCACGCCCTGTACGCCCACGCGGCCGAGGAGCGGTGGGGTGACCAGGTCGTCGACGGCCAGTACCACTTTCCCACGCGGAAGGGGCAGAACCAGCGGTTCGTCTACCCCCGCGAGGCCCTCCGGCCGGTATCGGATCTGGTGTCGCTCATGCTCGACGGTGCCGCCGCCGGTCACTTCGTCCCCACCGACGAGTCGGACGACTGCACCTTCTGTGACTACGCGGAGGTCTGCCGCGCCCGGAAGACCCTCTACGGGACGGTCTCCCCGCTCGCCGACTGGTCCGGGGAGCACCTGAACACGGGGCTGCAGCCGGCCTTCGAGCATCTGAAGCGGGTGCGGACGTTCGAGGAGGACTGACCGACCGCGGTCCCCGCGCCACTCCGAGCTCGGCTCTCCGCGGACGTGCGGGATCAGGTCTGATCCGCGCCCACGAACCAGTCCAGGGCCGCGTCGCTGATCTCCGCCGGGACCTCGTGTCCCCCTTCGAAGGGCGTGTAGTTGACCACGTAGTCGTCGTTTCGTAGCTCCTCCAGGATCTCCGTAGCGGTGTAGTCCTCGTTGAAGACCTGGTCATCGTATCCGTGGGCGATCCAGATCTCCGGCTTGCCGATGAGCTGGCGCCCCGGCTGGTAGAAGCCCGGAGCGAACGCGATGAGTCGACCGAAGAGGTCGCCGTTCGAGAGTCCCAGCGAGAGGGAGTAGGTCGCGCCGTCCGAGAAGCCGCAGAGGGCCATGATCGCAGGATCGATGTTGCATCGGCCGAAGGTCTGGGCGAGCGCCCAGTCGATGAAGTCGACGTCGGCTCCGAACGAGCCGGTCCCGGTGAGGTCCCAGGTGATGTCGCGCGACTCCACCGCGAGCATGACGATCCCGCGCAGATCACATTTCGGGTAGAAGGGGGTCCAGAGCTCCGCGTCTCCGGGGCGCCCGTGGAACGTCACGAGGAGGGGTGCCGGGACCTCGTGATCGTAACCGTCCGGCACGTAGAGGATGGCTCCGCGCTCGAACGAACGACGGCTGAGGCGCGTCGCACCGATCTGTGGAACCGCGGTCGGCGACCTCGGCCGGACGGTGAGGCGTGCCGGATCTCCTGTGGAGATGCCGGTCGGCTCGGAGAAGCAGCCCGCCAGGGTCAAGGGGAGCAGGCCGCGAGCGGAGACCTCCAGGAAGGTGCGGCGCGACATCGACCTCGCACCTCGCCCGGCTTCTGCGTACCCGACCCTCGTCTTCATCTCTGTTCTTCCTCACGTCATCCGGACGCCGCCCGACAGCTTCGGTTGGGGTTACGTACGGCGTCGGACGGCTCGCCTTTCAGCTCCAGGGGACGGGGCAGGCAAACGGGTGTCCATAGAGGAGAGGCCAGCCGCCGTCCGTGGTCACGGCAGTTCGCCGTCCAGGATCGCCGCCAGCGTGTCGGCGTCGATGTTGCCCCCCGAAACCACCGCCACGACCCGCCCCCCGAATTCCTCGACGTACGACCGCGCGGCGGCCACCGCCGCCCCTCCCGCGCCCTCGGCCACGACGTGGGTGCTACCCGCGAGGATCCGGATGGCGTCGCAGACGTCGTCGATGGACTCCACCAAGGATCCGTCCAGGAGCGAGCGGGCCAGCGGCCACATCTCCTCCAGTACGCTGCTCCCGCCGATGCCGTCCACGAACGTCGGGGTGCGCTCGATCGCCACCGCCTCGTCGGCCTCCAGGGAGGCCGCGAAGGGTGCCGCCGTGTCGACCTCGGCGGCGAAGATCCGGACCTCGGGACGCCGGGCCTTCACGGCCGACGCGATCCCGCAGGAGAGGCCGCCTCCGCCGTACGGCACGACGACGGCGTCGACATCGGGCAGGTCCTCGAGGATCTCCAGGCCGATGGTGCCGTTGCCCGCGATGACCGCCGGATCGCTCACCGGATGCACGAAGAAGCCCGATTCGTCGGGGTGGCCGTGCTCCCGGATGACGGCCCACCACTCGTCGTACGGCAGGGGCACCACGGCGGCTCCGAGCCGCTCGATGGCCTCGAGCTTGGTCCGGGGAGCCGTCTCCGGCACGATCACGCGGCATTCGACCCCGAGCCGCCGGGCGGCGAAGGCGACGCCTTGCGCCATGTTGCCCGCGCTGGCCGTGTAGACCCCGCGCTCGAGCTTCTCGGCGGGCGCCATGGCCAGGGCGTTGGCCGCGCCGCGAATCTTGAACGAGCCGATGGGTTGGAGGCACTCGAGCTTCAGCCAGAGGCCCGAGCCGTCGTCTCCGCCGTCCGACGCCTCCCCCTGCAGACGGGTGAGCGGCGTGCGGACGGCGGTGTCGGCGATCCGGCCCCGGGCCTCCTCGATGGATGCCAG
>CAYWRD010000100.1:0-4964 GCA_964460675.1 uncultured Nitrosopumilaceae archaeon | reverse complement strand
GGCCAAAAGGAATGCTGCTTTATGGTCCACCAGGAACAGGAAAGACCATGCTTGCAGCAGCAACTGCAAGTGAGATGGATGGTTACTTTATCAATGTAGATGCATCTTCTATGATGAGTAAATGGTTGGGTGAAGCAGAGAAAAATGTTTCAAAATTATTTAGGATGGCAAGAAAATATGCAGAAAAAGAAGGAAAACCAGTAATTTTGTTTGTAGATGAAGTTGACTCTCTTTTGGGAACAAGAAACAGTGAAGTCGGTGGAGAGATTAGAACAAAGAATCAATTTCTAACCGAAATGGATGGTGTAAATAGCAAAGGAAAAGATTTGATGTTATATGTGATTGGTGCAACAAATAAGCCATGGAGTCTTGATTGGCCCTTCCTGAGACGATTCCAAAAAAGAATCTATGTTTCATTACCCACTCAAGAAGCAAGAGAACATCTATTCAGACAATATACTGCTAACTTACAGATGGAGGCAAAAGTAAATCCAAAGGAATTATCACGACTATTTGATGGTTATAGCGCAAGCGATATCAAGGATGTCTGTCAGGCAGCTCAACTTAAAACAGTTCATGAGCTTTTTGATTCTCCTGACTACCATGAACCTATAGAAGGCGAAGAACCGCAGAAACCACGACCGATGAATACCTCTGATTTTAGAGATATTATGACAAGAAGAAAACCAAGCGTTTCTGCTGAAATGATTAGGGCGTATCATAAATGGAGCGAAGAGTTTAGAGCTCTCTAATTTTTACTGCGATCAAACCTCATAAAACTTAAATCACGAATCCTAATGACTTGTCGAGGGTCACAATAACTACAAAGAAATCCAAATACGCAAACAAGTTTGGAAAACTGATCTTTGATGATGGTACTGTCCTTGATGGGATGGGCTTTGGTTACTCTACTACTGTTTTTGGCGAAGTTGTATTCAATACAGGAATGGTGGGTTATACAGAAACACTAACTGATCCCTCCTACAGTGGTCAAATACTGACAATCACCTATCCACTGATCGGAAATTATGGCATCCCAGACCCATCAATAATGGATGATGATGGAATACCAAAATATTTTGAATCTGATAAAATTCAGGTACGAGGACTAGTAGTTCATGAACTGTCTCAAACTGCAAGTCATTGGAATCTTTCTATGACTTTAGATGAATGGCTGTATAAAGAAAAAGTACCAGGACTTTCAGGCATAGATACAAGGGCACTTACAAAGAAACTTCGAACCGATGGAGTAAAAATGGCAGCCCTTGTAGTATCTGATAATGAGATCGACGTTGATAAAGTAAAAAAACAATTAGAGTCTGCTACTCATTATAATTCTGAAAAATTCATGGATGTAGTTTCAACCAAACAAGAGCAAATTTTTGGAAAGGATGAACCATCAGTAGTAGTAATTGATACTGGCGTCAAAAACGCAATTCTACGAAATATTAGAGACATTGGATATAAAGTAATAAAAGTAGCATGGAACACACCTATTGAAAAAATATTATCTTATAATCCAAAAGGCGTTGTGATTAGCAACGGACCAGGTGATCCACAACACTGTCCTGAAACAATCGAAACTGCAAAAAAATTAATTGAAAAAAACATTCCAACGCTAGGTATATGCTTAGGTGCACAAATTATTGGACTTGCAGGCAATGCAGATACTTACAAGCTAAAATATGGACACCGCGGACAAAACAAACCATGTGTTAATTTAGATACCCAAAATGTCTATGTTACAAGTCAAAATCATGGCTATGGTATTGATCCTAATTCATTAGATAATTCTCAATTTAATTTATGGTTTAAAAATGCCGACGATAAAACAATCGAAGGAATAAAACACAAAGACAAATCGTGCATTGCTGTGCAATTTCATCCCGAAGCTTCGCCGGGTCCTTATGATTGTAAATTCGTCTTCGAAGAACTAAAACGCCTAATGGAGGAGGGAAAAGCTGCCAAAAAATGAATCGTTAAAGAAAATTCTAGTGTTAGGTAGTGGGGCAATCAAAATCGGAGAAGCCGGCGAAAGTCGCTAAAACGACCGTCAATTTGACTACTCCGGTAGCCAGTGCCTCAAAGCAATAAGGGAAGATGGACTGAAAAGTATCCTAGTTAATCCAAATATTGCTACAATTCAAACCGATACTAGATTTGCAGATAAAGTGTATCTTTTACCTGTGACTCCAGACTATGTAGAATCTATCATAGAAAAAGAAAACCCTGATGGCATCATGCTGTCTTATGGAGGACAAACTGCCCTTAATTGCGGTGTCAAGCTGGGAGAAGAAAACGTACTAACTAAATATGATGTCAAAGTATTGGGCACACAAATTCCCGGAATTCAGAGAACGGAGGACAGACAACAATTCAAAGATGCAATGGTGGAGTGTGGTGTACCTGTACTTAAGAGCAAGACTGTCACGAACTTTGATGATGCAAAAAAGATAGCCGAAGAACTTGGATATCCTGTAATTATTAGAGTTGCCTATACTTTAGGTGGCAGAGGGGGAGGAATAGCATTCAATGAAATTGATTTGCATGAAATTGTGGAACGTGGACTTAAGGCAAGTCTAGTAGGTCAAGTTCTAATTGAAGAATACATCGGACACTGGAAGCAAATAGAA
Organism: uncultured Nitrosopumilaceae archaeon; assembly: GCA_964460675.1. GTDB lineage: Archaea > Thermoproteota > Nitrososphaeria > Nitrososphaerales > Nitrosopumilaceae > CAYWRD01. Next base: position 2,331 of record CAYWRD010000100.1, on the reverse strand, counting down.
TATGAAATAATGCAAGATTATGATGGAAACAATGTTGTAGTTTGTAATATGGAAAATGTTCTTTCCATGAAAGTACATACAGGTGATAATATTGTTGTTGCTCCATCACAGACAATAGATAATAGAGAATATCATATGCTTCGCTCAGCTGGTCTGCGTGCAGCAAAGCATGTTGGAATTGTTGGAGAATGTAACATACAATACGCACTTGATTCTGAATCTGACAGATTTGTTGCAATTGAAATCAATCCAAGACTTTCACGCTCATCAGCTTTGGCAAGCAAAGCAACTGGTTATCCTTTAGCTTACATGTCTGCAAAAATTGGATTAGGATATACATTACCAGAACTAGTAAACAGTATTACCAAATCTACAACTGCTTGTTTTGAACCCTCTTTGGATTATATTGTTTGTAAACATCCTAGATGGGACTTTTCAAAATTTGATTTAGTAAAAAGAAAACTTGGCCCAACCATGAAATCAGTAGGTGAGGTTATGGGTATTGGTAGAACCTTTGAAGAATCACTTCAAAAGGCAATACGAATGTTAGATATTGGTAATGACGGTTTAGTTCTTAATCGAACAAATGGTCAAAAATACTCTGAAGAAGACCTAGAAGAAAAACTGACTCATTTTAATGATCTAATATTATATCATGTTGCAGCAGCTATAAAATACGGATTCAGTACTGATAGGATTTACAAACTATCTGCAATAGATCCATGGTTTATTGAAAAAATCCGTAACATAGTCAATATAGAATCAAAACTCAAAGAACAATCTCTTGAGAAAAACCTGTTATTAGAATCTAAACAGGCAGGGTTTTCTGATAAACAAATAGCTAGGGCAACAAAATCTACTCCAGAAGAAATCCGAAAAATGAGAAAAAACCAAGGAATTATACCTGCTGTAAAACAGATTGATTCTCTTGCAGCAGAATGGCCTGCAGTAACTAACTATCTTTACCTTACCTATGGTGGAACCAAACATGACATCAAAGTAAAAGATGAAGACAGAGGAGTAATTGTTTTGGGAGCTGGACCATACAGGATTGGAAGCAGTGTTGAATTTGATTGGGGCACTGTAAATATGGTGTGGGGCCTACAAGAAAACGGAATAAAAAATGTCTCAGTAGTTAATTGTAATCCTGAAACAGTTTCAACTGATTATGATATTTGCAGTAGATTGTACTTTGAGGAGATTACAGAAGAAAGAATATTGGATATTTCTGAATTTGAAAATCCAGACGGTGTAATTACATGTGTTGGCGGTCAAACAGCAAATAATCTTACACCTAGTTTGGCAAAACACGGAATCAATATTTTGGGAACAAGTGCTGTTGATGTTGATAGAGCAGAAGATAGATCTAAATTTAGTGCAGAGCTTGATAAATTACACATACAACAACCTACTTGGCAAGCGTTCTCAAACATCAATGAAGCAAAACGCTTTGCTGAGGAAGTGGGCTTTCCAGTAATTGTAAGACCATCTTATGTTTTATCTGGAGCAGCAATGAAAGTTGTCTGGTCCCAAAGCGAACTAAAAACATATGTTAAAGAAGCTACTGATGTGTCTCCTGACCATCCTGTAGTTATATCCAAATTCATGTTAAATTCTCTTGAAGTAGATGTTGATGGGATAAGTAATGGTACAGATGTTGTAATAGGAGCAATAGTTGAACACATTGATAGTGCAGGTGTTCATTCAGGAGATGCAATGATGTGTATCCCGCCTTGGAGATTAAACAATAAAACAATTGAAACTATAACAGAATATACAACTAAAATTGCAAAAACTTTCAACGTAAAGGGACCATTTAACTTACAATTCCTTATTCATGACGATCATGTCTACGTAATAGAGCTAAATATTAGAGCATCACGCTCTATGCCTTTTGTATCAAAACTTGTAAGATTGAATCTTATTTCTTTGGCAGCAAAGGCAATTTTAGATAAACCTCTTCCAAATATACCTCCAAATAAATGGCAAAAAATCCCAAACTTTGGCATCAAAGTACCTCAATTTTCCTTCATGCAACTCGAAGGAGCAGATATTGCATTAGGTGTTGAAATGCATTCTACTGGAGAGGCAGCCTGCTTTGGTACCAGCTTTTATGATGCACTTTCCAAAGGTTTGTCTGCTGTAGGATATACCCTTCCAAGCAGTGGAACTGCAGTGGTTACAGTTGGGGGTTCGCAAAATAAAGAAAAATTATTGCCTACGATTGCAAAGCTTAAGAACATGGGATTTGAAATTTTGGCAACAGAGCATACTGCTGAATTCTTTGAAGAAAAATTAGGAAACATCAAGGTAGTACACAAAATTTCTGAG
>CAYWRD010000099.1:3620-4976 GCA_964460675.1 uncultured Nitrosopumilaceae archaeon | reverse complement strand
CAGCTACATCTGGACATCCGTCCCAATCTAGCACACCATTATAATTTTCTGGCTCGTTAGGACAGGAATCTAATCTGTCTTCTATTCCGTCACCGTCAGTATCTGGGAATTGATAAGATTCTTTTTGATCATCTACTGAATCTGGGCAGCCGTCTGTATCCTGGAATTGGTTGTAGGTTTCAGGAACATCTGGGCAATCATCAAGATGATCCGATATTCCATCTCTGTCTCTGTCTCGTAATGTTAAACGATCATCAGGGCAACCGTCTGTATCATCAATGCCATTGAATGTTTCTGGTTGATGTGGACATAAATCCACTGCATCAATGAACCCGTCACCATCAGAATCAGCTGCTCCTTTTGCACCACTTGGGGCTACATCAGGACAGCCGTCTTCGTCTTGGAAGCCGTTATAATTTTCTTTTACAGTAGGACAATTATCTACATGGTCCTGTATTCCATCATAATCTGCATCATACCATGGTACAAAACCAGAAGGACAGCCATCTATGACACCCTTATTATCTTCTTTAAGATTAGGACACAAGTCTAGCTCATTTGGTACTCCATCTCGATCATTATCATTAACATCAGCGTAAACTATTGGAAGCATAGAAATGGTTGCTAGTACTGACAAAAATCCGAAAATTTGATAATTTTTCATGCTCCCCAAGTTCGCTATTATCATGTATTTATTAAACCTCACGATAAAAAATATTATTCAAAATCAGATTTTTGATCCAAATTTTATGGATCAGGGCATCCATCTTTGTCCCTGTCACCATCATAGTCTTCTGGCTCTAGTGGACATAGATCATTTACATCTAAAATGCCATCCAAATCAGCATCGTGTTTATAACGAGATTGTTCTGGAACAACATCAGGGCAGCCGTCATTATCTTCAAATTTATTCCAGGTTTCTTTGTCATTTGGACATTGATCTACCTCATCGTTAATTCCGTCACCATCAGTATCTACAGTCAAGTTTCCTAGTGGAACTGAGTCAGGGCAGCCGTCCCAATCTACATATCTATTCCAAACTTCCATTTGTGTAGGACACAAATCCATAGAATCAGGTACACCGTCGCCATCTGTGTCAGGCTCTACAGTAGCAACATCTGGGCAGCCATCATTATCTTGGAATCCATTATAATTTTCTGCCTCAAATGGACATTGATCATTTTTGTCTTCTATTCCATCATTATCAGAGTCAACAACCATTGATTCTACTATACTGTCGGGACAACCATCCTCGTCTTGGAATTTATTATAAGTTTCAGGAGCAAGAGGACATGCATCAATTGCATCTGGAATACCATCTCTGTCAGAATCTTGTTTTGGAATATAGTTGTCAGG
>CAYWRD010000099.1:0-3520 GCA_964460675.1 uncultured Nitrosopumilaceae archaeon | reverse complement strand
CTATTCCATGTTTCAGGTGTGGTTGGACACATATCTAATGAATCAGGTACGCCGTCGCCATCAGAATCTAAAACAGATTCATCAGGGCAACCATCATCGTCTTTGTATCCGTTAAAGGTCTCAGGCTTTAATGGGCATTTGTCTAGTAAGTCTGCAATTCCATCATTATCATAATCTAAAAGTCCTGATGTTGAAATTGTATCAGGACAACCGTCTTGATCTTCAAATTTATTATAAGTTTCAGGAGCAAGAGGGCATTGATCTATATCATCTGGTATTCCGTCTCTGTCTCTATCTCTTGTAGATGCAGTATCAGGACAACCGTCTTCATCAAAAATACCATTGTATGTTTCAGGTTGTGTTGGACATAAATCTAGGTAATCTGGAATTCCGTCTCTGTCAGAATCAGGTATGCCTTTGTCAGTTGCAACAAAATCAGGACAACCGTCCTCGTCTTGGTATTTGTTGTAAGTTTCTTTTACGTCTGGGCATTGATCAATACTGTCTGGGATTCCGTCTCTGTCAGAATCTTTGTCACTAGTATATGGAGGAATGTCTGGACAACCGTCCTCGTCTTCAAATCCATTGTAGCGTTCAGGTTGTAATGGGCATGCATCTTCACTATCTGGAATTCTGTCCCCGTCTGCATCATTTAGTGAACCAATAAAGGAGGGAATAGAATCTGGACAGCCATCATAATCTGCAAATCTGTTAAAAGTTTCTGGTTCGTTAGGACAAATATCAAACTGGTCAGCTATACCATCACCATCTTTATCACTAAAAGATGTGTCTAAAGCAGTATCAGGACATCCGTCCTCGTCTAAGTAACCATTGTAAGTTTCTGGTTCAAAATCACATAAATCAAATCTATCTTCTATTCCATCATTGTCTGAATCTATAAAGTCTGTATTCTCTACGGAGTCTGGACAGCCGTCTTCGTCTTGGAACCTGTTGTAAACCTCTGCACTAAGTGGACATTCATCAATTGCATCTGGAATACCATCTCTGTCAATATCAGATTTTAAATTATAGGTGTCAGGACAACCGTCAGTATCCAAAACTCCGTTAAATGTTTCTGGTTGGTTTGGACACAAATCTATTCTATCAACGATTCCATCGCCATCAGTGTCTGCTAGTCCACCAGTTCCCGTACCTGGTACGGTATCTGGACAACCATCAAAATCTTGGAACTGATTGTACCTTTCCTTGGCATCAGGGCACTGATCAACATGGTCTTCTATTCCATCAAAGTCCTCATCATACCAAGGAACAAAATTTGAAGGACATCCATCAATTGTACTCTCATAGTCTTCTTGCAAATTAGGACACTTGTCTTGCGCATCATCTACTCCATCTCTGTCCAAGTCTGACTGGGCAGATACTGGAAAAGGCATGCTAGTCAGAGTAGTCAGAAGCAAAAACAAGAATCCGAGAATATATGTCGTTTTCAAGGCCCAAAGTAACCTTGATGATCCGGTTATTAAACCTCACTGTAAAATTTTGTCTAATTTGGAAAAATTTTTGAAAAATTCCAATTTTGAATCTCGATCAATTTAAGTAAACCAAAATCGGAATTTACGGCAATGAGTTGCTCAGGAGAAATAGTTGAAGACAACGATCTTATCCAGATTAAACCTCGCGTATCACAACAGCTAAAAAAGGCAAAGTATGGAGTAGCAGATCATTCCACAGTGGAGTTATGTCACTGGACAAAGAAATCATTCAAACATGAAGGGAACTGTTACAAACACAAGTTTTATGGAATATCAACTCATAGATGTATGGAATTTTCTCCAGCTGGAATGTATTGTGAGAACAGATGTATCTACTGTTGGAGACCAATGGAATTTTATGATTCTATGGCAATGGAGCCAGAAAGAGTAGCAGAACCAGAAGAAGTTTTAACAAAACTAATGGAGGAGCGAAAGAAGCTCATAATGGGATACTATGGTGATTCTAGAAACGACAAGAAAAGACTAGACGAATCACTACTTCCAAGTCACTATGCAATATCGTTGTCAGGAGAACCGACTATGTATCCAAAACTACCTGAGCTGATAAAGTATCTAAAATCACTAAAAGAAACAAAGTCGATCTTTCTTGTAACAAATGGACAAGAACCGGAAATGATTCAAAGAATGCAAGACGAAGACGCACTACCTACGCAACTGTACCTTTCAACTAATGCAGCTGACTATGAATCGTTTATGAGAATAAACCAACCAAGATATGATGATTCATGGGAGAGATGGAATAAAACACTAAACATGTTAAAGTCATTAGACACCAGAACAGTTCTTAGAATTACTTTGATTCGAAACTACAATGACACAAAAGAGATGATTCCTGCCTTTGCAAAAATGTTTGATGAAGCAGACCCTCACTTTATCGAGATAAAGTCTTACATGCATATTGGCAGATCAATTAACAGACTGGAACACTCCAACATGTTAGAGATGGACGAGGTAGAAAAGTTTAGCAATGACATTGTAAGACAGAGTCAAAAGTTTTCAGTAATGGATCAAAGTTTTGTATCACGAATTGTCGTACTACAAAACCAAAAAAGATTCATTGATAGATTTATTTCTGCATATACCAACTAGCAAACTTTTCTAGTGCTATGAATCTGTGAGACAGTTTGTTTTTGTTTTCAAGCTCTGCAAATGTTTGGGAGTTATTCTGTGGGACAAAGATAGGATCATAGCCCCAACCACCACCTTTCATTGTTTCAGAAATAGAACCTACAATAATTCCATCAAAGCTTTTCAAAGTATCTTCATTGCAAAAGGTAATGATTGAGTGAAACTTTGCTTTTCTGTTTTTGTGGATTAGTTTTAGTATACCTTCATTTCCTATTGTTTTGAAAACATACGAAGAGTATGGACCTGGGAATCCATCAAGTGAATCAATTTCTAGTGAATCGTCTTCTACTATTACTGGTTTTTTTAATTGGTCAAATGCATGTCTTGCCTTATGTTGGGAAATTTCTTTGATTGAATCAGACTGAATTTCTTGCAAATTAGTATCATAGAACTTTAGAATGATTTCAAGGTTTGATAGAATTTTTTCTGCCTCTTGGAATTTGTGTTGGTTAGATGAGGCAAAAAATAACTCATGTGACTGTTGCATAGCGTCCTCTGCTCTCAATTACTGATACTAGATGTAATGTTTTATTGTATGTGGTAGCTCCTACCACTTTTTTGTAGCCGAAAAGAAAGTTTTTCCAGCAAGGCTCCATTATTTTGGCATGTGCGCTGTTTAGAATTTCTTTGATTAAGCGCAAATCTACTGCACAATCTTCTAATTTTTCAGTTTTTTGTGACAGTCCAAAGTCAATTACAAATAATCTATCTTTGAATAAGATAAAATTAGATGTAGTCAAATCTCCATGCATTGTACCATTTTTGTGCAAAGTACCTACAATTTTTCCAATCTCTTTGCAACAGTCAATTATTTTTTTGTCAGCCAAGTCATGGACTGGTTTTCCTGGAATATACTGCATAATTATTGCAGATTCTTT
>CAYWRD010000098.1:0-4997 GCA_964460675.1 uncultured Nitrosopumilaceae archaeon | reverse complement strand
GTTTGAATTTTGGAATTAATTCAGAACTACATTTTGGGCACTTAGGAGCTTGCAATACGTTGTTCATATACAATCGTTAGTTTTATCTCATTTGTTACATATTGGTAAAATTAATGTGATTGAAGGAACATAACATTCCTCCAATCACAAAGTTCCACTTTCTAAGATAGCAATTAACAAAAGCATTTGAATTATTTTATAATACTGATTATTTTATGGGGTGCCTTTAGACATATTCATTTTCTAGAGTTCCACAATTACAATTAAAAAAGCCAACATAATAAAAATTATTTTTTAAGTATGGTATCTAATTTCTTTCTAGCTTTTGAAAGAGACTTTGATTTGGAATAGATGTTTTTCCAAGGATCAGGCTTTCTTTTCAAACGTTTGAAAATATTCTTAATGTTGTAGTATTGTGAGTTCATTTTCTTTCTTTGCAATTCATTCCAATCAATAGGTGTAGCAACAGGTGCATTTTCAATTGGCCTTATTGAATAAGGAGCTACAGAACTTTGAGCATAGGAATTTCTCAAGTAGTCAATAAACAACCTTCCTTTTCTTTTGTTTTTTCTTGTTTGTATTGTAAGCTCATCATCTGTTTTTTCTAAAAATTTTCCTACATCTTTTGCAAAGTTTCTCACTTTATCATAATTAGTTTTAGGCATTAACGGAACTACAACATGCAATCCACGAGAGCCGGTAGTCATTACAAAAGGGATTAAACCTATTTTTTCAAGTAAATTTTTGAGAGATTTTGCTCCATGAACCACCATGCCAAAATCATTATCTGGAGGATCTAAATCAAAAATCAGTTTATCGGGTTTTCTTATTGTACCCTTTTTGCTTAACCATATATGCGGAGTAATACACGCCTGATTGGCCAAATAAACAAGAGTAGATTTGTTTTGGCATAGTACATGCTCTACAGTCCCATCTTCCTTTTTGAGTCTGATTGTGGATATCCATTTAGGAAAATAGTCAGAAACATTTTTCTGATAAAATCCAGAATCTTTTATTCCATCAGGAAAACGATGCATAACTATAGGTCTGTCTTTGATGTGTGGAATCATTGTTTTAGAAATTTTTTCGTAGTAATTGATAAGATCTAATTTTTTTATTTTTGATTTAGGAAAGAGAATTTTGTCTTTATTTGATATTTCAATTAAATGCGAATCTACCTTTTTTTTCAAGTCTCTTTTACCACCTTATTTGCAGGCTTATCTCTACGAAGACCTAAAAATCTAGGATGTCGAAGTTTTCCGGAAGATGTCCATTCAGTGAAGCCTACTTCACAGACCAGTTTTGGTTTTACCCAGTGGACTCCTTTTTTTGGAATCTTTTCAGTAAAAGAAGATGAATTAGTTTCTAGTTTGTCTAGTTGTTTTCGTAATTCATCTAATAGGTCATCATTAAAACCAGTTCCAACTTGTCCTGCATATTGGAGTTTTTTGTTTTTGTAATATCCAAGTAAAAGTGCACCAAATCCTTTACGGTTTCCCTGCGGATCAGTGTATCCCCCTATTACAAGCTCTTGTTCATTTACACATTTGAATTTCAACCAATCCCTAGATCGTTTGGAAGTATAGACACTATTGCTTTTTTTTGCAATCAAACCTTCCCAACCTTTTTTGCATGCATCTTTGAGATATTTTTCACCATGAGTATTCCGGTGTGAAGTATATCTCAAAGCATCTTTGAATTCAATTGCTTTTTTTAGAATTTTTTTTCTATCACGCAGAGAGATTTTCCTTAAATCATATTGATCTAGATACAAAATATCAAAGACGTAATAGTACACCTTGATTCCTGTTTGAATTGCCTTTTTAGGATCCTTAAGATTTATCCTACCTTGAAGTTTTGAAAAACTAGTCACATTTTTATCAAAGGCTACAATCTCCCCATCAACAATTAGATTATCTTGTTTTTGTTTAGATAGTAGTTTTTCAATTTCAGGGTAAGTATTGTTGATTATTTTTTTATTTCTAGTATAGAGTGTTACTTTTTTGTTATTTTTTATAACCAAAACTCGTTCTCCATCCAGTTTTCTCTCAAAAAGCCAGTTTTTGTCAGAAAAATAATCCTTAGTTAGAGTCGCAAGCATAGGTTTGATCCATTTTGGTTGTTTTACCTTGTTTAATTTGTTAGACGATAAAATATTTTTAAAATTAGATGGCAATAATTAATTTAATTTTTTGTAGTTAAAAAATAATTATCATTTAATTTTAATGGTCTAAAATTCTGAAAATTATCTATATTGTTTAATAAAGAGAAATTAAATTAGTGAATGAATGGCTCAGGAAACTACATCAATAAAGAAGGTATCAGTAATTACTGCGTTTGCACTGTTTTCTTTAGTTTTTGTTGGAATAGTTTTTGCCTTAACTTCTGAGCTAAATGTAAGTGCCACAAACCAAGAATCAATATCATACATAGGGTGGCTAACTATTGCGTATGTTGCAGGCCTTTCTATGATTGTCTTGCCTTGCACATTGCCACTTGTTTTCATCATAGTTCCAATTACTATGAACCAAAACAGAAGAAAGGGACTGCTAATGGCAATCCTATTTGGACTAGGTCTAGTTACCACAATTACTGCATATGGAGTAGGTGTTGCAGAATTTGGGAAAGTAGCTTCACTAGATCAGATATCATTTACAATGTTTCTCATAGCAGGAATAGCTGCTTTTGTTTTTGGGCTTTCACAATTAAAACTGCTTAATCTAAAAATGCCTTCATATTCAGGAACGCCTAAAATAATTCAAAAACGTGGAGACTATACAAAATCATTTTTCATGGGATTGTTATTGGGCAATGCGGGAGTTGGTTGTCCAAATCCTCTATTCTACTGGTTATTGATTCACATTGCCGGAATAGGAAGTCTTGAAGTTGGCGCATCGTTAGGATTAGTTCATGGTGTAGGTAGAGCCATTCCAGTTATTTTGATGGCAGTTTTGGCAATTCTTGGCATAAATGCAACTAAAACTTTAACAGGAAAAAGAGAAACTATTGAAAAATTTACTGGTTGGATGTTAGTTGTAATTGGAGCTTTCTTAATAATTCAGGGAATTCCTGGAGGGCATAGTTGGTATGAAGAAACTTTTGTTCACCTAACATGGAACAATCTTGTGTCAATGACTTCCATTCCAGCAGAATTTCATATGGGTGCACATGATCACGACTCCTCTTTTGGATTTGAAATATCACATATTCAAGCAACAGCTTTGTTTTCAGCATTAATTGTAGGTCCTATTTTGTGGTACAGATTATCATCTAAAAGAAAAGAGCATAGCCTGTAATAATAAAATCCTTTAAATTTGTGAAGTAGAGTAATTTTTTCATTGAAAGATCCTGTTTGCGGAATGGAGGTAGATGAAAAAAAAGACTCTATAGAACATGAAGGAAAAAAGTATTATTTTTGTTGTGCAACGTGTAGATGGGCTTTTGAACAAAACCCAAACCAGTACAAAGACTAAATAAAATCTCTTAGAATTGTTTTAAATCTGATCTAATAATATTTCTTATTAAACTAAAGTAAATATCATCAGTATGGCTAAAGACATAGTCGAATTAAATGATAATCAGATTGATATATTATTTGAATTTTCAAAACTAGGTAACAAGGACGTTTTTTATGATTTAGGTTCAGGAACTGGTAAAGTTGTAATTGATGCTTACAAAAAAAGAAATGTAAAAAAATCAATTGGAATTGAATATAATAAAAACTACTATAATATTGCTAAAAAAAGAGCAAAAGATGAACTTTCTCAAAACGTAGTTGGAAAACATGTAGATTTTTTTCATGGAAGCTATTCAGACAAAAATGAAAATGGGTATGTTTTTGATATTTCAGATGGTACTGTAGTCTACAATAGTTTAGCTCCTAGTGGCAAATCTGATTTTTATGATACACAGTTTGAAGGTGTATCAGGCGTAAAAATAGTAAAAAAAGATCTTCCCCTAATAGGATACAAACCAGTTGATGTTTCTAGGATTGATGAAAATGCACAGTTTTTCTTGATGCTTACTCCATTGAAGAATTACCGAATTTACAGTAAGAAAGAGTGGGCAACAGCAATACTAGGCACAGATTCAGAAATTAATGATGTTTTTGACTATTACAAACAATTATGGGAAAAAAACAATAAAGAAAAAATACCACCAGGAATTAAAAATGAGTTAGAAATTCTGGTGATGGAATTTTTGCCCAAAGAATAAAAGAAGTACTGATGTGAAGTTTTACCTTATGAGGGAATCCAATAGATCAAAGACAATCAGGATGATAGAACTTGTTTTAGGAATAATTACAATCTCGTTATCAATTCTTATTCTAACAAACCCCCTTACTTCAGTTTCCATAATTGCCGTCTTATTTTCAGTGGTATTGATAGTGATTGGTGCATCATCTATCACGTATGGAATAGTAGCTGAGCGATATGTAAGGCGCGATAGAGTCATTGACATTGTATTTGGAGTAGCAGCAACTGCAGGAGGAATGATTGCATTTTCCAGGCTTGAGCTTGCCGTAGAGTTATTGATCATAATGACTGCATTTATTTTAATTATTTTTGGTGCAAGGCATCTTATAGTAAGTATGGTCATACCTAACCGCATAGTTTCTTTCAAAATTGTTTATGCTGTTCTAGGTACGATATCAATTGGATTAGGAACTTCTGCAATAATATTTTCAGAATTTGGCGTAGTTTTAACGATCTCATTGATTGCATTTGCTTTGATGATAAATGGTGTACTGAATCTATTTTCATCAGTTGTAGGTGACAAAAGATATAGCAGAATATATTAATTCATTAAAAGTATTAAATTAAGTTATTGCATTTTTTTGCCGATGAAGGATCCTAAACACACTGAAACAAAAGAAAGGTGGGGCTCAGAGTTTGGATTTATTATTTCCTCTATTGGAGCAGCAGTAGGTTTAGGGAATCTATGGAGGTTCACATACAAAGCAAGTGAAAACGACGGAGGAACATTTCTCATACCGT
>CAYWRD010000097.1:0-5007 GCA_964460675.1 uncultured Nitrosopumilaceae archaeon | reverse complement strand
TTTCATACTACCTTCTACGGTTGCAAAAAATTCAAGTGGAATTGTAAACGTTATTCCTTTGACCCATTTTTTCATATCGGCTGCCCAATCACGTGCATGCTGCAAAGCTTTCATGGTATTAGTTTCCAGTTCACAGTTTAACAGATCACCCAACCTTACAAGCAGATGGTCTGGCACACCCGTAAAGTCATGTTCTTTAAAATAGTCCTCGTATCTTCCTAGAAATTCAAAAAAAGGATATTGCAATAGTAATGCATTACCAATAGTTGTCAAATGATACCTACCAGCGGCATCTTTTTGGATTAATTTGGAGTCATGTAATCTATCCATATGACGAGTTATTGCCTGAATCGACATATCAAGACTTTTTGCAATCTCAGATGTTTTAAGCGAAGACTTTGATAGTAGTTGTAAAACTTTTACTCTGTTTTCACTACCCAATTCTATTATCAACTGTGCTCCGGTTGCCAAAGTTCTGTTGAATACTAAACGTGTTTGTTGACTAAATGTTTTATGATTTAATGATCTTCGCAATCTATGACAGTTTTAATAGAAGAAAACGAAACAATGCCGATTTGTGCTACATGTAAACAACAAATTGAATTTTTACCGTATCGTATTGTAACATTAGAAGACAAAAGTTCACACATTCATGTTCTTCATTTTCATTATTTTGCACCATGTTGGGATATTGATAATTTTTTCCAATTTCATGTAAATGAAAAAATTGTTTCTTTTGCATATTCATATGATGAAAAGATTCTCAAGCAACCAATGATCCTAAGAAATTTGGAAAGGAATTTGGATCTATGGCTATAAGAAATTACTCAAGAATGCCTATTTTTTCTTTGCCAGTTGTTTGTTAATCACACTAGAAAAGGATACTGACTTTGCCGATTCTTGTATCTGTTTTGCCTGAAGTTTTCTTAGTTTTTCATATACATCATCATCTAATTCAATTGTTACACGCTTTCCCAAATAGATCTACATAATTGCGTACTTAAAGTATAAATTAATTTCATACAAATCATCAGATCATATAGTTCCAAAATGGCCAAAAACGGCATTATCTCTGAATAGTTACAGTATGGATGATTTAAAATCACTAATGGAGGAAAATGTGCTTTTTGTTTCATGGCCTATATCGTGAAGGGTGGCACCATTGTATTTTTTATCCAAGAAGCGCCCTGCTAGAATCATAGGCCCTCCCACTGCACATGTAAGTCCAGTAGGTTCTGGAATCCACAACATTATGAATCCTATTTTTTGAAGTTTTTTTCCAGGAGCTGATGCTTTTTGCAAAGGTCTCAAAGAGCCAGTAGTCTTAGAATCATGAATTTTGGCAATATTAGAATAAAGACTAGCTCGTCTGTGAGCAGAATCGTGATATTTTCGAATTTTGTTTAAACGTGCCTTTAGAGGATCCATACCACAACTATAATTTCAAAAAAATTAGTTAAAATTCAAAGATCAATTACGGTTACTTTCTAGTCAACAAAGCATTAGCTACTTTAAGAGACATTCAATTATACTAGTGTCGTCCATATTACCAAGAAGCATTGAGAAAAAAAGACAATAAGAGATTAGAATCAATTAAAGCAGCTCATCAATCTACAAAAGCAAGCTCTTCTAGAATGGAGGACTATTTGGAAGTGATTTCAGAACTAGTGGAGCTGAAAGGGTATGCTACTACTCTGGATATTTCAAGATACATGAATGTAAGCCCACCCAGTGTAACTAAGATGCTTCGCAGATTAGATGAGGGAGGGTATCTAGAATATGAAAAATATCACGGAATAAATCTTACAAACAAAGGCGCAAGACTTGCAGATACCATAAGGCAAAAACACGGAATACTGTTGGAATTTTTTGAAATACTAGGAATAGGATACGATACTGCAAATCAGGATGCAGAAGGCATAGAACATCATTTGAATCCAAAGACAATAAAACAACTTAGAAAATTTATCACATTTCTTAAAGCAAACCCAAAGATTCTAGAGAATTTTAAAAATCTTTGAGAAAAATATTGATATCATTTTGAGAAGATGCCAGTTGCATCAGATTTTTTGCAGTATCTGAGCGCTTTGGGATTTTAATCTGACCCTTTTTGCCAATTCTTGCTGAGGCAACATACTTGTCATTTACATAAATGTCTGCATGCATTGAAATGTATTCCCTGCTTACTGTTAGAATCAATGCAGTCTTTGTTTCAGAGAATGTAAAGGGTAATTCGTAAGTAGAATCCAGCGAGGACGGAGTATATTCTGATCCTCTTTCTGCAACATCAATGTGTACTTTGAGTTGTTTTTCCAAATCATTAATGTTAGATCCTCCTTTTCCAATTATTGATGGGATGTATTGTTTATCGACAATTACTCGAACTTTGTGATTTGATAGAATTTCAACTTGTGCTCGTGGATCATATCGTTTGAATATTTCTTTGATTTTTTCTTGGGCAAGACTTTCAATTCCTACTTGTGATGCATGTTTGCTTATAGGAACAATTACGTTTTCTTCACCAAAAGTGTAAATCTCATATTCAAGGGAGTTATTTTCAAAGTTTTTAATATCAATTACTGGTCTTGCCAGGTCTGATTCTGTCATTCCAGAAGGCACCTTTACTGTCAATTCCAATTCGTAAACTTTGTCAATTCTACCGTCTTTTACAAACACTACCGTATCTAACACATTAGGAATTATTCCCAGTTCAATTTTTCCAATGAATCTTTGTATTGCATCAAGAGGTGAGTTTGCATGAACAACTCCAACCATACCTACCCCAGTTAGTCTCAAATCAGCAAATGTCCTAAAATCTTCTCGCCTTCTTACTTCATCAAAGATCGTATAATCAGGACGAACTAAAAGCAAAATATCTGCAGTATTATCAAAGCTTCCATCTAGTTTTGTATATTGAGTTACTTCTGGGTCAACTTGCAAATCTCTTGGAGACTCGAATGTTTTTACAATTTTTCCTTTTGAGTTGTAAAAATTTGCAAGGCCTGAGGCAAGAGTACTTTTTCCAGATCCTGGAGGCCCAGAGATAATTATTCCCTCTGCCCTATCAGAGAATCTCTTCATTAACTCTTCGGATATGTCATACTCATCTAGTGACATCTTTACTATAGGATGAACAATTGTGATTTCAAGGGATTCAGAGAAAGGAGTTCTTGTGATTGCGATTCTATAGTCGCGGTGTTGAATGACTGAAGCTCCTGGCTTTGATATTTCTATGGTGCTCGAATCAGAAATTTTGGCAGCTTCTAGTATTTGAGTTGCCACAAATTCCAGATAGTCTTTTGATAGTGGTTTGTCATTTATCTTTACTAATTGAAATGATCCTGGTTTTCCTTTTTTTGCAGTAGGTGGTATGCCTTCTTTGAGATGTATGCTCATAGTTTCTGTATCAAAAAATTTCAAAAATTCTAATTTTTCATCTTTCATAATGGGTTTTATTAAAACAGAATCAACATCTTCTGCTTGTGCTACCAAGTGTTGTACATTGTCAGAGGTGTAAAGAGTAGCATTGTTTTGTTTGGCAATATCTTTGATCATTGCATCTATGCGTCCTCTATCGGCTAGTTTGATATCTTCAGAGCTAGGATGTGTTCCTTGAATAGATATAGTAATTCCAAAGTTGCTTGAAATATCTTTAATTTTTTTTATTTCTTCTAATCCTACAAACCCCTGCTCTTTTTTTTGGGAAGCTTGAGATTGCAGTTCATCAAAAACGGCTTGTGGTATTATAATTTCAGAGTTTTCAATGTTTCCTGCTTCAAGCTGTGCAATAAGCTGACCATTAATCAAAATACTAGTATCTACTACAATTTTTGACAAGATTATCTACCTTTCATGTAAAATAACGGCTCTAAATTGCTTTGCATAAATTTTCATAAAAATCAAACTAAAGACAGTCAGAAATTACTTTTAAAACGTTGTTAAAATCAAATGGTTTTGACACATATGCCAAAGCTCCTTTTTCCATACATTCTCCAATTATTTTTTGGTCTTCGCTAGCTGTGATTAAAATAATTTTTGATTTAGGGTTTATCGCCATCATCTCTTCTAAGACCTTCAATCCATCTTTTTTTGGCATTGCAAGATCTAGCAATACCAAATCAGGTTTTGTTTCAGAAAATTTTGTAATTGCATCTTCTCCATCTACTGCTTCTGAAATTACATCATGTTCGCCGATAGATAAAATATCTTTTAGTACTAATCTAATAGAGTCAGAATCATCAGCTATCATGATTTTTGCCATGATCTTTCAATCCTAACAGAGTATAAAAAATCTTAATTTTTTCATTCGATAAACTTGGCAGATATTTTACTTTGTAAATCTTCTAGATTTTCATCATTTGCAGTCATTGCCTTTTGCATCTGAGGCATAGATTCAGTCAAACTATCATAGATTCCAGAGATTTTTTGCCCGTTTTGAATTTGCTTCATCAAAGAATCAAAAATAGAAGCAAGTTTGCCTACTTGTTCTTTTTTCATCATAGGAGCTAGTCCTTTGATTTTATGGAAGTGTTTTTGGAAATCATCCACATGGTGGACCAGATCATAGTCATTTTTACAAGAATTCATCAATTTGGTAATTTCAGAAATGTCTTCTAGTATTTCCTTAGTAGCTATTCTCGTAAATTCTTCAGACATAACAGTTCATTAAACAATTTTTACCCATTATTTTTATACCCTATCATAAGATTTTCAAAATGTGAAGATTATCAGTAAGACATATCTGCTGATTGCTATCTTAATTGCAGTAGCAGTAATTAATCTATTTTTGCTGTATCAAGAAGGCCAGATTGGCTCTGCACAATCATATTCTATTATCAGAGCAGGTGATTTGAAAGTAAAGGCAGAGTCAATAGGTAGTGTCGCAACGTCAATTGCTTCAGGAAATATACAAGACAAATCAATGTTACAAAAAGAGATACAAGAGTTCGAATCTAATCTTAACACGCTGAAAAATGGAGGGGAAATTAATGGACAGGCAGTTCAACC
>CAYWRD010000096.1:0-5027 GCA_964460675.1 uncultured Nitrosopumilaceae archaeon | reverse complement strand
AAATTATTTCTCAAAAGAAGACTTTACTGAAATTAATACACCAAAAATGATTGCCACTGCAACAGAAGGGGGTGCAGCTTTATTTCCAATTTTTTACTATAACAAAGAAGCATTTTTAGCTCAAAGCCCTCAGTTGTATAAAGAACAACTTACCATGAGTTTTGAGAAAGTATTTGAAATCGCTCCAATATTCAGAGCAGAGCCATCTAGAACTAACAGACACTTAGCTGAGGCCATTTCAATTGACTTTGAGGAAGCATTTGTTGATTATAATGATGTAATGAATAGAATCGAACATGTCATCAAAGATTCAGTGTCTACTGTTACTGATTATGCAAAAAATGCTACTGATGTAGAGTTTTCAATACCAGAAATACCTGAATCCATTCCAAGATATTCGTATGATGAATTAGTCGAAAGAATGCAAAAAGCAGGTGCTAAAACAGAATGGGGTGATGATCTATATCCTTCAAATTTGAAAAAAATTGGCCTAGAAGGATTTTATTTCATTAAAGATTGGCCGTTAGGACCAAAACCATTTTACGTAAAAGCAAGCAAGGACAATCCAAAAATTTCTGAATCCTTTGATTTGATGTTTGGGGATTTGGAGTTGTCTTCTGGAAGTACCCGTATTGAAAAACGAGACGAATTAGCGGAAAGAATGAAAAATAAAGGAATGAAAACTGATGCATTTGAATATCATCTTGGTGCTTTTGATTACGGGGTTCCACCACATGCAGGATGTGGAATTGGTCTTGAAAGACTAATGATGGCGCTTACCGGAACCGAAAACATTCGAGATGTAACATTTTATCCAAGGGATGTAGATAGATTAACACCATAGGTGATGAAAATTGGTTACAGAAGCAGAGATAGAACAAGTGACAAAATTAATGAAGATCGATGTACACGATCACAAGGAATTTGTAGATAAAGTACATGCGATGATAGACTATTTTGATATATTAGATAAGGCAGGCGCCGATGAAGAAGAAATAATTTCTCAAGAAATGCAAGTATCGGAACTTCGAGAAGATAAATACATCCCATACGACGACAACTTAATTGAACGATTAAAAAATTACAAAGGACAGTATATTCGTGCACCAAAGATGGTATAATTGAATCTAAATATCTCTGCTCTGGAATATGTAGAACAGGTAAAAAACGGGACTCTTTCAGCTGAAGATTTTACTGCAAAAACATTAGAGCATATTTCTAAAATTGATGATAGACTTCATGCATTTTTAGATGTTAATTCTGAAGCAGTTGAAAATGCACGAGAGATTGACAAAAAAGTAAAAACAGGTAAAAAAGTTGGCTCTTGCTTTGGCATGCCGGTTTCTATCAAAGATAACATTTGCATTAAAAATTCTAAGACAACATGTGGTTCTAAAATGCTTGAAGATTTTGTATCTCCTTATGATGCAACTGTAATTTCTAAACTTAAAGAACATGACGCCATATTTATTGGAAAAACAAATCTCGATGAATTTGCAATGGGAATTACTTCTGAATTTAGTGCTTTTGGTCCTAGCAGAAACCCATGGAATACGGATTACGTTCCAGGAGGCTCTTCTGGAGGCAGTGCAGTATCTGTTGCTGCTTTAGAATGTCTTGCTTCATTGGGATCAGATACTGGTGGCTCAGTAAGGAATCCTGCAAGTTTTTGTTCTACTGTTGGATACAAACCAACCTATGGTTTGATTAGCAGGTATGGTTTAATTTCATATGCTAATAGTATTGAACAAATTGGGCCAATAACAAGAACTGTAAAAGACACAGCATTTATGCTAAATATTATCACCGGATTGGATCCTAATGATAACACTACTGTGGATAATAGCGGTGAAGATTACTTATCGGACATAGATTCTGGAATTCAGGGAAAAAAAATTGGGGTCGTTAAAGAAATGATGGGCGAAGGTATCAATCCAACTGTAAGATCTGCTACAGAAGATGCGGTATCAAAATTAGAAGGACTAGGTGCAGAATGCAGTGAGATTTCTTTGGATATGGTCAAATATTCTGTAGCTGCATATTATACAATCACAGCAACTGAAGCGGGAAGTAATCTGGCCAGATATGATAACCTAAGATATGGTTATGATTTCCCAGTTGAAGGATATGAATTCAATTCATACATTTCCAAAGCTAGAACCAAATTTGGTCCCGAGGTTACTAGAAGGATGATACTTGGGGGTTTTGTACCATCTGCCGGTCATGCAGGAAAATATTTTCAAAAGGCACTAAAAGTAAAAAGCAAATTAACAAGAGAGGTTAATGAAGCATTTCAAAAATATGATTATCTAATTGGTCCTACAGTACCTGTATTACCATTCAAGATTGGAGAGAAAATAGATGATCCCGTTTCGTTATTTTTAATTGATATTAATACAGTTACTGCAAATCTTACCGGAAAACCAGCAATTTCAATCCCATATGCAATATCCAAGGGTTTGCCGGTGGGGGTACAACTTATGGCAGATACCATGAAAGATAAATCACTCCTTCAGGCGGCATATGCACTAGAAGGGCAAGTAAAACTACCGGAGGTATCTATTTGACAAAAATAGGACTAGAAATACACTGTCAGTTAACAAAACTTGAGAGCAAATTATTCTGCACCTGTAAAGCAGATTATAGAAACATGAATCCAAACACCAACATCTGCCCTATATGTATGGGACTGCCAGGAACACTGCCACGACTAAATCAAAAGGCCGTTTCAAAAGCTACATTGATTGCTTTGGCACTGAATTGTAAGGTGCCGCCAACAATTTCATTTTTTAGAAAAAATTATTTTTATCCTGATCTTCCAAAGAACTTCCAAATTACTCAATTGGATATGCATGGTGCTACCAGCATAGGCGGTGAAGGATCCATCCTCGTTGGAGATAAAGAAATCCGAATTAAAAGAATACAAATAGAAGAAGATCCTGGAAGGTTAATCTATGAAGGAAGTTCAGAAAAAACCCAGATTACCCTAGTTGACTACAACCGTGCTGGAACTCCTCTGGTAGAGATTGTAACAGAACCTGACTTTGAGAATCCTAAACAAGTAAGACAATTTTTGAACATTCTCTCAGATCTTTTAGAAAATCTTGAGGTCTCAGATCCCACATTGGAAGGTGCAATGAGAGCTGACGGAAACGTTTCTGTCAAAGGCGGAAAGAAAGTAGAGATAAAAAATATCAATTCATTCCATGATCTGGAAAAAGCTATTCATTTTGAAATTACAAGACAAGAGAGTTTGCTGTCACGAGAAATACCAATCGTTCAGGAAACACGACATTGGGATGATAAAAGAAAGATTACTGTTTCTGCTAGGTCAAAAGAAGGTGAAATGGATTATCGTTATTTCCATGAAGGCGATATTCCATGGATAAAAATCAATGATGACGTAATTGAAAGATTAAAGTCAAATATGCCTGAAAGCATTAGTGCAAAAAAAGAACGATACATAACCAAATTGGGAATCTCATCACAGGTGGCAGACGTGCTTTCTTCAGACAAATTTTATTCTGATTTATTTGAAAAATCCTACACTGATGATACCGCAAAGGACGTAGCTAACCTAATAACTACTGATTTGATGGGATTGGTAGATACCAAAGAAAAACGTAAACAATCCAAACTTAATCCAGAACATCTCAAAGATCTTGTTAATGCTATAAAATCCAATAAAATTACCAGACCTTCTGCAAAAATAGCCCTTCAAGAATTTATCTCAACTGGAAAGACATTGTCAGAAATTGTTTCAGAAAAGAATCTTAGTAATGTTTCAGATGAATCAGAATTAAATGAGTTGGTACAACAAGTAATGAATGAAGAAAAACAGGCAGTTGAACAAGCCAAAACTAATCCTCAAACAATAAATTATCTAGTAGGAAAGGTAATGCAAAAAACCAAAGGAAAAGCAGACCCAAAAATAACTCTTGATATATTGAAAAAGAAAATACAATGATTTGTATTCCAAAACACGAAATAGATTATCTAAAAAAAATTTCAAAGATAGAAGATTTTCATAATTTTGAAAAATTAGCAAAAATTGGTTTTGATACAAATATTATTGAGATTATGAGGAGATATTACAAAGAAAATACAATGGATTTGAAACCAGACATTACAAACCAATTAAGAACTGCTGGGATTACCGATGATGATGGAAAATACATACTGTCGAATATGAGAAGATTGGGCATAGAAATCTCTTAACCAATAAAATCTATTTACCTATTAACAAAATAGTATGTATTGAAAGATTTTGCATTTATTCCAACCAATGAACAAATTGAAAAATCCAACATATCTAATTTTATGAAAAAACTTGGAATTTCATCAATTTCTGAATTATCCCAAAAATCCATTGAAGATCCAGAATGGTTTTGGGAGCAAGTAAATGAAGATATTGGAATAGTTTGGGATGAAAAATATGAAAAAGTACTTGATACATCAAAAGGAATTCCATGGTCTAGATGGTTTGTAGGAGGTAAAACTAACATTTACAAATCATCAGTTGAAAGATTTGCAAAAACTGTCCCGAACAAAATAGCATATTATTTTGAATCAGAAGACGGTCAAACTTCAAAAATAACTTATTCTGAATTAGATAAAAATGTCAGCAAAGTAGCAAATGCTCTAAAATCCTTAGGCGTGAAAAAAGGAGATGTAGTTGCAATATACCTTCCTATGATCAAAGAAGCAATTTTTGCAATACTAGCATCAGCTAAGATCGGGGCCATTCAAACTATTATTTTTTCGGGATATAGTTCTGAATCTCTTCAAATTAGATTGCAAGATTGTGATGCAAAAATATTGTTTGCATGTGATGGTTTTTTTAGAAAAGGAAAACCAATATCTCAAAAAACTACAATTGAATCTGCAATTAAAAACACATCAATTGAAAACGTAATTATTATACCATACAAAAACATCGACAAATATGCAGAATCTGAACAAATAGTTTTTTATGATAAATTAATTCAACAGTTTTCATCTAATTGTAACACAGAAATTACTGATTC
>CAYWRD010000095.1:0-5083 GCA_964460675.1 uncultured Nitrosopumilaceae archaeon | reverse complement strand
AATTCTATTAAAACAAGCATTAGAAAAATTACATCTTCCCATAGTTGGAATTATTCCAAGAAATATTGACTTTGATTTAAAATCAAGGCATTTGGGATTAATCCCTGTCATAGAAGATAAAACTATACAAAATAACATAAAAAAAATCTCAAAAACCATCTCTAATTATTTAGATATAGACCGGATTCTTGATCTGACAAAAAATCCTTTTGGCATTACTGTTTCTAAACCAAATAAAAAAACAAAAATAAAAACTAGAATTGGAATAGCTCTGGATAATTCTTTTAATTTTTACTATAAAGATAATTTAGAAGCATTAAGACGGGAAGGAGCACATCTAGAATTTTTCAGTCCCGTTTCTGATAAAAAACTTCCAGATGTTGATGGACTTTACATAGGTGGAGGGTTTCCAGAAGTATTGGGCAATGATCTTTCAAAAAACCAATCCATGAAAAAACTGATTAAAAAGAAATCAGAAAATGATCTTCCAATATATGCTGAATGTGGCGGTTTGATGTATTTGACAAATAGTATCAACTATGGAACAAAGACATTCAAAATGGTTGGACTCTTTGATGCCGATACCAAAATGACAAAAAAGATGAAGCTAAATTACACTAAAGGAAATACAATCACAAATTCAATACTTTCAAAAAAATCTATGCAAATTCATGGACATGAATTTCATTATTCTAAACTGGCATCAGTATCTAATGATTCAAGGTATGCCTATGCACTTGAGATTGGGGAGGGCATTAAAAACCATAAAGACGGGCTTGTCTTGTATAACACGTTAGCATCCTATGGGCATCTTTATTTTGATTATTCCGACTACGCTCAAAATTTCGTTAATTCATGCATTAAAGAATCAAGACGTTGACTCTGCTCTTATCATCTTGTATAATGCATTAATGATAGCAGCTGCTGTAGAGCTTCCTCCCTTTCTTCCTTTGTTTGTAATGAATGGAACTCTTAACTTCATGAGTTCTTCTTTGGATTCTGCAGCACAGATAAACCCTACAGGTATACCAACAATTAGTGCGGGATTGGCTATACCCTCTTTTACCATTTCAATTACTTCTAAAAGAGCAGTGGGAGCATTTCCAATGGCAACTATTCCTCCGTTTATGGAAGATAATGATTCTCGCATAGCTATTTGAGATCTAGTTTTGTTTTCTTTTTTTGCAATGCTTATAACATCTGGATCAGAAATCTTACATATTAACTCGTTTCCAAACTCTTTTGGGTTTTGTTTGTTTAACAAACCTATTACCCCATTAACATCCACTACAATATTACATCCTTTCTTGATTGCATTGATACCATGAGTTATTGCGTCATTTTTAAAAACAAGTGCATTTTTTTTTGCAAAATCAAAGTCTGCTGTGGAATGAATTACTCTTCTTACAATCGGCCATTCTTTTTCTGTGTAATCATGTGAGCCTATTTCCTGTTCAATCATTTCCATGCTTGCATCTTCGATTGATTGACCTTTTCTAGTTTGCATTTTCTACCTCTTTTGCTCTTTCAAGTATAAGTTCGATCATCTTTTCATCAACACCTAGATGTTTTGTTATGTATACATCTTTCAAACTTGATTCTTCTAATGCTGGTTTGAGGTCTTGGTAAATGTCAGTTTTTACATGTGCTCCTTCATGAAGAAAATAAAAAACTATTACAAGTACCTTGGGATTGTTCTTTTCACAAGTTTTTATTCCCTCTGCAATGTCAGGTTGTTCTATTTCAAGAAAACATCTTTCAACATTTCTATATTGTAGTTTTAATCCATCTACTACATAATTTAATGAAATTTGTGCATTAGAATCTTTACTACCATGTCCAATCACTAAGACATCTATGTCATTTTTTTCTAATGATACGTTATTTTCTTTTAATGCAGATACAATCCTATTGTCTACTAATTCAATCAGTGTTTTGTGCATGCTCATTGGTTTTGTGACTAGAAACTTTGTTGAGGTTTTTTCTTGGTACTTCATAGCATCAGTCACTGCATTCTTTACCTTCTTGCCTGGATACAAAAAATATGGAACAATAGTTAACATGTCAAGGTTTTCTTTAAGACATTTTTTCATTCCATCTTCAATATATGGAGGAATTACTTCAAGAAAACAGTAATCTGCAAAATCATAGCTTCCCTTCTCCCTGACGTTTTTAGTGATTATGTCCAGTTCTTTTGATGCTTCCTTTTCTCTGCTTCCCCTATCTATGATTAGTAATCCGCGCCTCATTTGATAATCCTCGCAATAGCTATTGTCAAATTTGGCGGAAATTTTTGTTTTTCCACTATTAGTTCTCCATTAGAAACTTTGATTGCGGCAGCCTCTGACACACTTGCGGTTCCTTCAAACGACTTTACCGTTTTTGATGGATTTGGTGTTTGTATATCAGACAACTCCTCTCTTTTGATATATTCTACTGGAATGTTTGTTTCTTTGCTAAAATCAATTAAGCCTTGCACGTCTTTTGGTTTTTTAATCGAGGTTAACTTTGCTATTGATTTTTGGCTAAGTTTGTATTTTTTTAGACATGATTTCAATCCTTTTTTGATAGTATCTTTTGATGTGTCCCAGTGCAGTCCAATACCTACCACAAGAGTTTTTGGGCGATATACTACGGCATTTTTTAGAAATTCTCCTTCAATAATTCTATCTGAAATTATTAAGAATCCTTTGCAATCAGAATTTTTCATATCTTCTAGACTATCATATAGTGTAACATTTTTTGGGAGCTTGTCATTCCACCATTTCTTGTTTCCTGCATCTTGAAAAACTCCAATCTTTTCTTCATTTACCATGTAAGCGCTTACCTTTGTAACTGTTGAATCATCATCGATTATCCAGCCATGCTCTCTTCCTATCAAATCAACTGCTAGTGTTTTGTTGACATCTGCTGCAGTTGTTATAACTGGAGTAGCACCAAGCTTTTTTGCAATTTCTTCTGTTAGCTGGTTTGCACCACCTAGATGTCCGGATAGTACACTTATAACAAAATTTACTTTATCATCAATTACAATAACTGCCGGATCTGTTTTTTTGTCTACCAAATGCGGTGAGATTAATCTTATTACTGCACCCAATGAAAATAAACAAATTAATGAATCAGACCTTTTGAATAGTTCAGCTATTTTATTAGTTGTTGATTCAGAATACCAGCAAATTTGAGCTGATTTGTCACTAAATTTGTCTGGAGCAAAAACGGTCCATTCTGGAAATATGCTCTTTAGTTGTAATCCTATCTGTATCCCATTTTTGGTTATTGCCAGAACTGAAGTTTTCTTCACACAAAAAATCTTTTAAATTTGATAAAATACCTTACTGTTCTGATTTTTTGGCAAGTATATTGCCTTCAAAATCAAACAGGATTACCTCGATCTGAACTTTTTGTTCGGCATGATTCTTCATATGATTATGTACTTGTTGGCAGATTTGCTCAAAAAACCCTTTAATTTGATTTTTAATTATGATTTCAGAAACATGTCTTGCTGTATTAGCTGATCGTATCTGATGTTGTATGTCTTTGTCGGCATTACATTTTTTTGCAATATCTGCCAAAAAACCCATGTCAACTTTAGAGCCTTTTACATGCGTTTGTTTGATTCCTGTTGCCATTTTTGCCAATTTGCCAATAAACCCAACAACATATGCTTTTTTGATACCTTTCTTTGCACATTGTTGTACTGCGTAACCAGAAAAGTCACCCATTTGAACAAAACAATGATCTGGTAAGTTGATTACTTTTTTTGCAAAATCTTCACTTCTACCGCCGGTTGTGAGCACTATTGTATCATTTCCCATTGCAATTGATACATCCAAACTTTGTCTAATTGATGCAGCAAACGATGCAGTAGAAAATGGAATTACAATTCCGCTTGTTCCTAAAATAGATATTCCGCCAATAATGCCTATTCTAGGATTATCTGTCTTTGGGGCTAATTCTTTTCCCTTTGGTACTGAAATTATTACTTTTATTCCATTCTTTTTTAGCTCCTCTTTTGCTACCTGAATCAAATTTTCTTTAATCATTTTTTTTGGAACGGGGTTGATTGCTGGTTTGTTAATTTCCAAGCCAAGCCCCGGCTTTGTCACTATTCCAACTCCTTTACCACCATCAATTTCGATTAGTCCTGGATTATTTGTAAACATCAATTCCACAAATATCTCTGCACCGTGAGTAACATCAGGATCATCTCCGCCATCCTTAATTACAGAACATTTTGCCTTTTTTTCATTAAATTCACAGGAGTTTATTTGGATTGTGATAAATTCACCTTTGGGTAACTTTACATCTATTTTTTTAATTTTTGTTTGTTTTTTTATAGCAAGATAAGCTGCCTTTGATGCGGCTGTAGCACATGTACCGGTAGTAAATCCTCTACGGAGTTTTTCTGTTACCACAAACCTTCTATCAGGCTTGACATTTTAACTCTTTGAAAAATCGCTTGCTTTGTGTATATCTTTAAAATTAAAAGAATTACAAACTTGAATATGGCCAATATTATAATTACAGGAGCAAGTGGTTTTGTTGCAAAAAACACAAGAAAATTTCTTTTAGCAAACAATCATAAAATTACCTCAATTTCCAGAAAAAATTTCAAACCGCTAAAAAATGAAACAAAAATAGTGTCAAAGAATTATCAATCCACAGAAATTCTTCCCCGTATTCAAAATGCTGATTATTTGTTTCATCTTGTAGGTATAGGAAAACAGACTGTTGAGAATGATTATCAAAAAATTAATTTTGAGTTTACAAAAAAAATAATTAAATTATGTAAACTGGCAAAAATAAAAAATATAGTCTTTCTTAGTGGTTTGGGAGTTTCTAAAAACACCACCTTGGGATATTTCATCTCTAAATACAAATCCGAACAAGAAATAATCAATTCTGGTTTAAATTATACAATTTTTAGACCATCGTTTATAATCGGTAAAGATGATTATCTTTCAAAAAAACTCAGACAGCAGATTAAAAAAACTCAAGTACTAATTCCTGGCTCTGGAAAATTTAACATTCAACCGATTTCAATACATGATGTTGTCAGAATTTTTAATTTAGTTGTAACCAA
>CAYWRD010000094.1:0-5136 GCA_964460675.1 uncultured Nitrosopumilaceae archaeon | reverse complement strand
TCTCCAATTGCCCATGTTTTTTTGCATTTGTTTTGGAATCCATCTAGCATCAGCTAATTTTTCTTTAAAATCGTCTAATTCTTCTTTTGTTGGCAAATCATCATGCAATAGCAAAAATGCAGTCTCTTCGAAATTGGAATTTTTTGTTAAATCAAGAATATCATATCCTCTGTAAATCAGCTTACCATGTATGCCGTCTATATGTGAAATTTTAGTATCAGCTACTTCTATTCCACGGAGGCCTATGTTTTTGGTTTCCACATTATGCCTACAAGAAACCTTCTATTTTATCTTCTCGATACAATGTAGGGAAATTTAGTATTTTGTCTAAACTATCAACTTTGTATCATAAATGATAATTTTTGATCAAAAACTATGAGTCCCGCAGAAAGAAGACTGCTTTCAAAAATAGACGATATAGTATTGAATGCATCTCCTGAAGAATTAAAAAAAATACAAGAAGCTGATGTTAATACACAATTAGATGGTTTATCGTTTTATGATGTGTATGTGAATTCTGAAAATTTAACAAATCAAACAATCCAACAAGAATTGAAAGACTATTTTAAAAAATAAACATCCTTGGTTTAAATGAGGGTTTTTAGATGACTCCACCATATGGCAACAAAAGCCAAAACTAAATCCAAAACAAAAACGGCCAAGAAAAAAACCACAAAAAAGACCAAAGTTGTTTGTCTTTCTCATAAGGAAGACTGTGATGGGATAAGCTCAGCTGCATTAATTCGCCAAGCATTTGGTGGTGATGCTATTTTGGTTGATTATCCTGGCCAAATGGATGCATTGCGACAATTAGCCGAAGATGAAAAACTAAAAACTTTGTACATATGTGATTTGGGTCTTAGCAAACAAAACCAAGAAGAGTTTATTAACATTTTAACTACCTTACGAAAACGTCGTGTTTCAATAACTTACATAGATCATCATGACTTGGATTCAAAAATAATCAAACAACTTGAAAAAATCAAAGTAAAAATGATTCACGATGTAAATGAATGTACTTCGGTACTAGTTTATAATAAATTCAAAAGGAAACTAAATGATCATTCCTCATTTATTGCTGCATGTGCTGCAATTACTGACTATATGGAAAATAGACCAATTGCATCAAAACTTTTGCAAATTTATGACCGTCAGTTTGCTTTAATCAGCGCTACTGTACTGACATACAACATTGTGGGACATCAAAAAGACCCTGATTATTTGCTGTATTTAGTTGAAGAATTGGCAGATTCAAAATATCCTCATGAGATACCAAACACGTTTGAATTTGCCCAAATCCAAGTAGGCAAGCTTGCAGAGGTAATATCCAAAGTCAAAAAAGGCCTAAAGAAAATGAAAAACTTTGGTCATATGGAGATTCTTGATTCTGGTGCAAGTGGCGCTGTTAATTTTGTTTTGGGCTTGTCTGGAAAAGACGTTGGTGTAGCTTACAAAGAAAGAGTTGATCATGGAATTTATGCAGTATCTATACGAGGTTCTAAAGACTGCAAAGTCCATTTAGGAAGAATCGTTAATAGTTTGGCCACCGAGTTAGGTGGTTCTGGTGGAGGTCATGACAAAGCGTGTGGGGCTGTAATTCCAAAACCAAAAATCAAAAAATTCCTAAGAGAATTTAATAAAAAATTAGACTGATTTATTGCAATATTCAAATCCATAATCTGTTTTTCTATGTGATCTGTCTTGCAATGCATTCATACTGCTTATCTTTAAAATTAAACAACTATAACCAATGAAACAAAATCTCAGGAACACTTCTGTTCTAGCAGTCATTTTCATGTCTGTTGTTATGATGGGTTCTCAGGGACTGAGCAATGTAGCATTTGCCGAACCTGCTCAAGAAAGTGATAGCGTTGGTGATATCCACATTCGTGCTATCTTCGAAATGAGCAATATCACATTTGAAAATAACTCTTTCAAAATATTCAACCAGGTTAGTGGCTACAAAGATCTAAACAAAGTCAAATATGAAAAAGCAGTGTTTACAACTGCTGGAGCTCCAGGTATGGACAACATGTGGCTTTACCATGCAGCTGATGTTCAACATAGAGGATACCAATTTGCAATGGATCCTGCAAAAGATTTCAAAGTAACTATTGAAATGTATTCAGGAGACACCGTGTTTAGATCATTTGCTTACAACGATTGTGTAATCAGTGATTATTATGTATCAACACTACACGATGGAGAAGAAACATTCATGGGAAAGACAAAGTTTGTCTATGCTGACAACTTTGAATTTACTTGCTCTGGAATGTCTCTTGATTGCCCCTTCCACAGCACTGCATTTCCAGCACCTGAAAAAGCAGATAACGAATCTACAATGGACAGAAATGCCAATGAAAAATCTACCTGGTCTGAACAATTCAGATATAGCAAAAGCTAAATCTTAATTTAATTCGACCCTCTTTTTTCACTTCAATTTTTATTCTTAGTGTTTTTTATTAACTAAAACAATTAGCAAATCCTTCTTAGTCTGAATCAAACTATTATTTTATTTGGACTATGGCGTCAACTTCGGTCATAGAATTTAATGGTAGATTAGAAACCCCTACAGCAATACGTGAATGCTTGCCTTTGTCTCCAAAAACCTCAAAGAAAAGATCAGATGCACCATTAATTACTTTGGGATGAGCAGAAAATTCTGGCCCTGCATTAACAAATCCATTCAACCTAACAATTTTTTGAATTTTTTCTAAATCTCCAAGTTCTTTTTTTAATTGAGCTAGTATGTTGATAGCGCACAATCTTGATGATTTTTGACCAGTCTCTATTGTATCGTCTGTGACTTTGCCAGTATAGGCAATTTTTCCATCTTGAATCGGAATCTGCCCAGAAACAAATACCAAGTTGTCTGATTTTACTACTGGCACATAAGAGCCTGCAGGTGCTGGAGGTGCAGTTAAATTGATTCCTAACTGTTCTAGTTTTTCTTCTATCACAACGTTTCAAAAATTTTGAGGGATTTTAGTTTTTAGCTACTTTAATGTGAATTTTCTCGCCTTTGCTTGAATGATTTTGATATACCATTCTTGTTTTGTATCCCTGAGTTTTCAAATATGTATTCAAAACAGATGCCCACGGAAGTGAATGACCACTGTTTAGTTTTGATTCTATTGTGATGTTTTTGTTGTTTGCCTCAAAATTAGCATGACCCGAACATGTGATTTGAAGTACCGAATCTATAATTTCAATTACATCGTCTAAAGATTTAGTTTTAAGTGAAATTCCATTTTTTTCTAAGAGTTTAAGAAAATCTATTTCTTCTTGTTTTGAAATAATTTTAGAATTTAATATGTGAGTCAACCCATTTTCATCTATTGTCTTGATTATTTTGTAAATTTCCTGTGCCTCTGTTTTTGTCATGTCTGCTAGACATTCTGTTTTTATTGCATTACGCCAAATATTTGCAAATATTTTGCTTTGATTTGAGCTTAAAACATCAGTTGATGAAAAAGCAGCTGCTTTTCCATCATCACTACTAATTGTTAGCAACTCTGTCTCATCAAATATGAAATAGTTTTGAATTATGTCGGTAGCTCTAATCTTTACACCATTAGGGATGATTTTGTAACTTTCTGAACCTATTTGATTAGGCGGAATTAATAATTTTAAATCTAGTTTTCTTCTTGTCACAGAGGCAAGCTGCTCTTTACATTCTGCTAACAATCCAAGACCCCATTGGTCTACCATTATTTGAATAGATGACTTGGCGCCGTCAATCATTGTTCTTAGTTGATTTAAAACATTATTTGCATCAAGATGGAAATACCTTTTTTCTTCTGATCCTCTGGATTTTCTACTTTCCTCACTTACCTTTTTTAAATTCGAAACTAGGGTATTCATTGCATTTACTTTGTTAATTTGCTCTTGTACAATCCCATCAAATGCATCTTCTGGTGACATGGCAGTACACATTATTGGCTTGCTTTTTGAAATCATAGCTAATTTTTTCTTTTCTAGTTTTAACAAAGTAGGATATACTTTGGTTCTTGGAATTTCTGAATAGTATGCAACTTCGCTTGCAGAAATGGTTCCTTTTGAGATTAATGTAACATATGCTTGTGCCTCATATTTGCTTAATCCAAATTCTTCTAGGCTTACTGTGAGGACATTTTCATTTACCATGATTTTATTTGATTATGCCTTAGGTAAGGCTGAAAGCTAAAATCCTTTGCACAAGTACTCAAAAAAATTCAAAATTGTATCCATTGGTACATGTTACTGCGGTTAATTGAATTTCTGTGACATGGCCCTCAAATAGAAAATTTTAGTCATCAGTATGGGATGATGGTCAAATTCAACTATGAAGGTAAAGATAACATTAACCAAACAATAACATTGATGCCGCGTTTGAACTATTCAAATGAATTATTAGATGAATTGATTGCTAGATTAAAAAAGGAAAGAAAAGACATCAAAAAACTAAACCGTTCTTTATTAATTGAATTTAATGCCACTGATAAAGATGATTCTAATGCATTAGAACTAGAACGAACAATTGTCTTTTCTCTTGAAACATTAGAATGTGTGAAAAATCGATTAAAATCCATCTCTGATATATCTAGCATTCCAGAAAAGATTCCATCCATTATACCGATGCTCAGATCTGTTAGTGCAAAACTATTTGATATCATGCCTGGGTGCAGCCAAAAATTATGTGAACTATCGATTTATCTGGGTAGTGTGGTTCTTGATTCGGCAACTTTGACCAGTGCAAAATTTGATTTTAGTCAGTCAAATCACGAATCATCTAGCATGTTAGATGAAGTAAAGTTGATCGTCGACTCTAAAATAAACAAGCAGTACCCTAATCTAGATTTTTTCAAACACTAAACGGTTTGACTGTATTTAATAATGCGAGAAATTTTTCAAAAGACTTGGGTCATATTAGAAACCTAACTTCTAAAATTGATAAAAAACTAAAGGAAAAATCTAGTCCTGAGCAAAATATTGAAGGATTGTCATTTGAAGAACTAAATGATTTATCAAAAATTGTAAAATTGGCAGATTTTATGCTATGCAAATACGAGGACAAAAAGGAAATGCAATCAATTTTGACTGATTTTGTATCTATGATAAAAGAGTCAGCTGAAGACATTACAGGAATATATGATT
>CAYWRD010000093.1:0-5138 GCA_964460675.1 uncultured Nitrosopumilaceae archaeon | reverse complement strand
TACGTTAACTCTCAATTTCTTTTTTTATATTTAGAAGAGCTTGTTCAGTACCATTTTTGATGTGTTTTTTTACCATTCCTGTAAATATTCCCATCATTCCTGATAATTTGATATCCCATACTACTTCTAATCGAGTTTTACTATTTTCTGATAACAGGGTAATTGTTTTGATTCCATCAATAATCCCTTTCGTAAATTTTGCTTCTATCTTCTGCTTGGGTTGTAATGTTACTTCTTGGAGACATTTTTGGTCTCTAAATGCAATGGTTACTTCTCTTTTGATAAAATTCTCCTCTTTTATGATGTTCTTTACTTCTTTAGTCCCTTTCCAGAACTTGGGTTCGTTATCTAGATCTGAAACAATATCCCATACTTTTTCAATTGGCGCATTAATATCCACACTTGTCTCTATTTTTGCCATACGTACGTGTACTTTTCCGCATTAAATATATTAGATTGGAATGATTATGGTATTAGACTGTGATGGGCAACATGCCTAAAATCCAGAACACTAACTCCAGTTCTAATGGCATTTGCCATTCTTCCGTCACAGTCACTTTAATACTAAAAAAATGAAACCGTCTAAATACATGCCAAAAATAGGAACTTTTGATGGAGCAGGCTTTTGGAAAAATGCTTTTGCTCATCAAAGAGGAAAATTACTACGTAGAGTCAACGTACCTGATGATCAAATTATAATTTTAGTTAACAAAAAATACTCAGAACTACCTGCTGCTTTGAAATATGAAATAGAAACCAGTGGCATTAAGAAAAAAGACCTCTTATAGTAATTCATTTTAACCCGATAACTTGAGCCTTTTTTATGTCGGTTTCATATGATGATTTTGCTAAACTAGATATTCGAGTAGCAAAAGTAATTTCAACAGAACCAATACCAGGAAAATCAAAAATCATTAAGGGTACTATAGATATTGGAACTGAACAAAGAACTGTGATTATTGGCGGCGCTCAGTATTATGAGCCTGATGACATTGTTGGAAAAAAAGTAATTGTTATTGTTAATTTGGAACCAAAAAAAATGGCTGGTGTTGAATCTAATGCAATGCTTTTGGCAGCAGATGTTGATGATAAGCCATTCTGGTTAACTGTACAAGAAGACGTTCCATTAGGAAGTCCCATAAAATAAGATTAATTTGAAAGGGGAAAACCCAACTATCCCCCCTCATCCATAGTACACAAAGTAGATTCTTTGGGAATCATTCAATCTGAAATGGATAGTTTTCTTTACAAAGTTTGTATAAAAAATTTAGTTTTACCCTATGCCTGGCCTTCTGGGCTCTTTACTTTTGGATTCTTTGGGTATTTTTTCTTCTAACTCTTTGGTATCAATTTCGATACCTGTTAACTTTTCGATTTTTTTTATTACGTTTTTTGCTGCTTGAAATTGAGGCGTATCGGTATCGAGTATTTCACCAAATAATCCTATTCCATCAATTTTCAAACTTTTTGCTTTTCCTAATACTAATCCATTAAACCAAGTTATACTATTAACTTCGTTTCCCAAAATTTTAACGTCATTTTGCTTTAACTGTGTTTTTAATTTCTCATCTGTAACAATCCCGTATACCTTATTGCCCTCTCCCACTTCTTGTGGTAAATATCCTCCTGATGAAATTACCAATTTGATGTTACCTATTTCTTGAATGCTAGAAATAACTTTGTCAGTCAATTCAAAAACAGTTTTTGGTTCTTGTGGTTGATTATTTCCTGTAAAAATAACTAATGAATTTTCTTTGTTTACAAAAATCGAATATTCATCTTTTGGCAAATTAATCACGCCATTTTTTTGATTTATCCAAGGTTTATCAGAAATAATGATTTTATAAGCTAACTCCATAGGGAGGTGTTTTGAAATATGTTGAGTAACTATGCCTCCAACTCTTCCCATGTCGGGAAGAGAACCAATCATTATGATGTCTTTTAATTTAAAATCTTGTTTCTTTTCTATCTTCATATGGTCTCTAAGTTGACTTGGTATTTTTAGTTATAATAATAATAAAATGAATGAAATGGAATTTTTTTATCTACGGTTAATCGTAGATCATTAATTCTTTTTCTTCTAATAATGCATGTAGGTTGTTAACTGATCTGTATACATCTGGCTCTTTTTTTGCACCAGTACAGACAAGTTTTCCTGAAGAGAATAGCAGTATTACTGTTTTAGGATCTAGCATTCTATGAATCAATCCAGGAAATTGTTCTGGTTCATACATACTCCTTGGTAATGTTCTTGCAGCTTGTTCTAAGTGGATTTTTCCTCCAAGGTTAATTGATGCAACAATATTTTGTATCTCTACTACTGCATCTTTCTTTACTTTGATTCCGCCTTTTCGTAGTTTTTGTACTACTGTCTTTACTGCTTTACGTGCCATTTCTTCTGATTTAGAACCTGTACATACCATCTTGCCAGATGTAAAAATCAACGTAGCTGTTTTTGGACTCTTTAATCTGAATACTAGCCCTGGAAATTGATCTGGATGATATTCCACATCTGGAAATGTTCTAGTAATCTCATTAAGATCCATTTTTTGGTCTACTGACGCAGAAGCTACTACATTTTCTACACTGACTATAGGTTTAGTTTGTGGCATTTTTCTAATTTTTTTTCTAATATACTATAATAAAAGCACTCGCAACCATTCTAGCCTGTGAAGGTCTTTTTTTGGGTAATTTTGCTAAAAAATGGCCTCTTGTGTTATACGAATGATTTAATTTGGTTCTCTCGATCGCTGTGAGTATTGGTAGATTTTACAAATTTTAATTTTGAAGAATTTATGGGAATGGGTGAAGATTCCAATCCACTAATCATGTTGATTTGGATTCTTCCAATTATCTTGTTTGTTTTCTATGGACAAAGAATACAATTAATGGTTGCATCAAGTGAAATCAAAAAACAACTCAAAAAATTAGAAGAATACAAAAATGAATCAAAAAAAGAATTGATCAACTTTGTAAAGAAATCTATGAATCCAAAAGATGACCCCACAAAAAAGATAGAACGCTTTTTGGATTATTTTACAATTTATCCAGTAGATATGGATCCTAATGGTATTGTCAATAAAGTAAGACATGTAGTTCGTTCAAGAGAAGATTATTCTAGAGAACATGTTAAATCAATATCCAATAATACAGATGAACTTCAATTAACACAAGTTCAAACCATGTTGGAGATTGCTACGTCTTTAAGATTAATTCATAAAATAATAACTCATCTCTTCTTAACTGCAAAAAAACAGAACAATTATCCATTAATTCTTCCTTTACAGATGATGTTGCCTTTTATAATGGAAGAAGCAGAGGCGATGAAAGAAGCTATTCCTGCATTTAAAAAAGGCCAACCTGTAGGCGACAGCATAGGACCTATGGTTGTTGGAAAACTTATGTTAAATACTAAAAAAGAAAATATTGCTTTTCAAACAATATATAGTGAAACAGAATTTAAAGACAGAAAAATCCTCCTTTTAAAAGCAGAAGGTCCAGGTTCTACTGTAGGTCGACCCGGAGATGCAGTTGAAATTATTGTATCTAAAAACAAACCTGATGTAATTATTATGATTGATGCTTCACTTAAAATGGAAGGTGAAGACTCTGCAACCACTGCTCAAGGTTTTGGTGCAGCAATTGGTGGTATTGGTACAGAACGATATCAAATTGAAGAAATTGCCACAAAACATAAAATCCCAGTTTTTGCAATTGTGATAAAACAATCTGTGAAAGAAGCAATCACTTTGATGACTAAGGATATTGCAAATCGTGCAGATGAAGTTAGAACACAACTCTATGACATGATCAAAGAAAATTCCAAACCAGGACAAACAATTTTGGTTATTGGAGTAGGAAATACAATAGGAGTCCCTCAGTAATGTTTTCCAAAGAGAAAGTTACCCTTGAATTTACCGTTGAAAAATGCAACAAATGCAATAAAGAACATAAACGAAAGTTTTCTGAAGGTGATTATTTGTTCAAACAGATTTCTAACTGTGATTCTTGTGATGGTTCGATGGTTATAGAGAAAATCTTCGGTGAGACTATCGAAAAATAATGCATACAGTATGATTTTTGATTTTAGTTTACTGTGTTATGGTGCAACCGTTGTTATGGTGACTCCATTTTCATTAGGGATGAACGTATGTTCTGCTTGAGACACTCTCTTTTCATTAACTTCAACTAATACGGGGTATGCCTGAACTGCTTTTTTCTTAATTAAATAATTCAATAGTTCTTTTGCTTCTTTTTCTTCATATTCATCAAGTAACCATCTTAATGCAAATGGCAACATGTTGAATTTCTCCCAGATGTAGTCTAGAAGTTTATCTGCATCTTTGTCTTTGGTTTTTTTTCTTGAATTTAATGCAAATATGTTTTTGATATTACCATTTCTAACAAAACCCCCTCCATCATCTGTCGTTACAAATGGTTCGCAAGCATAAGCTGTATTTTCAGATAATGTAAAGCCACCAATTGACCAAATATTTGGAATCGATTTTCCAGCATGGATTGTGTATTGTTCTAGTGAATGACCGCTAAGATTTGCAATTGGTTTGAAACCTAATTGTTTTATTGTGGTTTCTATTGTCCTTCCGATATCGCTAGCTTTCACTCCTGCTTTTGCCATGGACATTGCTTTAGCTAGTGCATCTTCAGCTCCTTGCACTAATCCTTCAAATTGAGGATCATAACAAACAGTTACCGCTGTATCTGCTATGTATCCATTAATTTGTGCACCTAGATCTATTTTTACTAAATCCGACTCAGTTATAGTAATCGGATCATTTGGTTCTGCAGTGTAATGTGCAGCTATTTCGTTGATGCTGGTATTAACAGGAAATGCACATTTTGCCCCTCTTTTTTTAATTTCATTTTCAACTTCTTCACAAATCTCATAAACAGTTTTTCCAATCCAGTTTTTTTCTCTGACCATTTCACGTACTTCGCCAGCAATTTTTCCTGCCTTTACATAATCTTCAAAGTTCACAAATAATTGATTTGAACGCCACCATTAAAATCATTATATGAAAAAAATTATGTTGATCTTAGGTAAGCCAATTATACAATACAACTAAACCGATAACTCCAATTAAAACTGGTACAAAAAACCAGGAAGTTCTCTTGGTTTG
>CAYWRD010000092.1:0-5165 GCA_964460675.1 uncultured Nitrosopumilaceae archaeon | reverse complement strand
ATTAGCTGAAGGCGTTAAAATTAACATAATGGATGTAGAAGAAGGAGAAATTGCCGAACTTACATTATGGGAAGACAAACCTACAGTAGAAGCTGCATTGATGTATCCAGGAAGATTTGTTGTTTCTTCTATTACAACAAAAGACGGTGAACCAATAGTTTCTGCATCAACAGATAGGTTGCACAACATTGCAGGAACATATGTTGGAAAAGATGATCCTATTTGCGTAGTCAGAACACAGAAAAAATTCCCAGCTACTGAAGAAGCTGGAAGTGTTTTTAATAATCCTCACTATGTTGCGGGAAATACAAGAGGAAGCCACAACATGCCATTAATGCCCGTAAAGCTCAATTCTGCAGCAACTATTGACTTTTGCATTCCTATTGTTGAAGCACTTGTATTTAGTATGCATAATGGAAAGTTTACTGGTCCATTTGATGGATTTTCAACACCAGATTGGGATTATGTAAGAGAGATAGCAACCAAAAAAGCACTTGCAATGAGAAGTCAGGGTTTTATCCATCCAGCAACACTTGTACCATCTGAGCTAGAATATGCTGAAGGATATAGAGCTAGAATGGATGTATTGAAAAGCAAAATGAAACCACTTGATAAAGATCATTCAGGTGGGCAAAGAAAAGAAAACTACGAAGATCCAGACTAGAATAGGTTTCAAGTAAAATTCCACTGAGAAAATAATCATTAGAGTTAAAAGGTAAAACAGCGTACATAATAGTACTCTTGAAAATAATTGAAAAAATTTTAGACTGGAAGACGTATACAGTTACTGCAATTGCAGTAGTAGGATTCTCGTATTTTATGATAGAATTATTTGGTCAAACAATACCTAATGTATTTCAAACATTTTTCAAAAGTGCAGGAGAATATGTGGTTTTAGCATCAGTTTTTGTATTTGCCCTTGCATGGGTGTTAAGGGCAAAACCACACCACAGACCAAAAAAATACTCAATTGTAGTGTTTGATGTGTATGGTAAAGAATCAAAGATTGATGGAATTAGAACAGAATTCAAAACCCACGACGTAGCATGGAGTTTTATGAAGCAGTACAAAGAGTCGTATCCTTTGCATAATTTTGCACTAGTGTCTCACATGCCAAAAGACAGCAAACCTACAATTTTTAGATATATCTAATTCAAACTTTTATTTCGGATCATACCAAAAAACAAAGTGGAGTTCTCTACACTAGCTGATGCGTTAGGAAGAATGGAAGCAACAACAAAAAGATTGGAGCTTACTCAGCATTTAGTAGAATTATTTGAAAAAACACCACAAGATGTAATTTCTAAAATTGTTTATCTTTTACAAGGAAAGCTTAGACCAGATTTTGAAGGAATTGAATTAGGGGTAGCAGAAAAACTTGCAATTAGAGCAATTTCAAAATCTTCAGGAATTCCGATAAAAAAAATTGAAGAAGAATACAGAAAAGGAGGAGATGTAGGACATGCAGCTTCAATTATTTTAGAGCAAAAAACTCAAACAACTTTTGTTGTAGAAGACATCACAGTAGAAAGAGTATATGAAACACTATTCAAAATAGCAAACCTAGAAGGCGCAAGATCTCAAGACATGAAGATGAAATACATCTCAAGTTTGTTAAATGATGCAAATCCAACAGAAGCAAGCTATATTTTGAAAATTTTACTGGGTACACTACGTTTGGGTATTGCAGAAAATACAGTAATGGATGCTTTAGCGATTGCATTTACAGGAGATAAATCCAATCGGAAGAAATTAGAAAAAGCTTACAATGTTTCAAGTGATTTAGGAAAAGTTGCAGAGACCATAGCTTCAGATGGTTTGAAAGGAATTGAAACATTTCAAATTAAATTGTACAATCCAATAAGACCAATGCTAGCAGAACGGGTAAAAAGCGAAGACGAAGCAATAGAAAAATTAGGAAATGAGTTTGCTGCAGAATACAAACTGGATGGTGAAAGAGTACAGTTGCATGTCAAAGGTGAAAAAGTCGTTCTGTTTTCACGAAGTCTTGAAAACATTACTAGTTACTATCCAGATATTGTTGAAAAAATAACTAAACTAATTGATGCAAAAGATGTAATTTTAGAAGCAGAGGCAGTTGCAATTAATGAAAGTACAGGAGAATATTTACCGTTTCAGGAGTTAATGCATAGAAGAAGAAAGTACAAAGTTGAGAAAGCAGTTTCTGAATATCCGATTTCGGTTAATTTCTTTGACGTCCTGTATTTGGATGGAGATAGTTGTCTTGAGATGAGTTATAGCGAAAGGAGGAACATTCTTGAAAAAATTATCAAAGAAGACGATTTTGCAAAAAATGTTACAATGAGTATTGTTACAAATCAAGACGATATAGAAGAGTTTCTTGAAAACAGCATTAATGCTGGTTGCGAAGGTCTTATGCTTAAAATGCTTGACAAGCCATACCAAGCAGGGTCTCGTGGGAATTATTGGCTCAAGCTAAAACGAGAATATAGAAATGAATTAGGAGACAGTTTAGATCTAGTAGTTATTGGTGCATTTTTTGGAAGGGGGAGAAGGACTGGAAGATACGGAACATTATTGTTAGCATCTTATGATTACGATCAAGATGTTTTTACAAGTATTTGCAAAGTAGGTACAGGATTTTCAGATGAAGATTTGGATCAGTTATACCAATTACTTTCTGATAAAGTAACAATAAAGAAAAATCCACGCATAGACAGCGAAATGGAAGCTGATGTCTGGTTTGAGCCAGAGCTTGTAATCGAAGTAGTTGCTTCTGAAATCACACTAAGTCCAATTCACAAAGCAGCAAGAAACAAAATCAGAAAAGGTGCAGGACTTGCACTCAGGTTCCCAAAATTCACTGGAAAAATAAGATTCGAGAAAGCAGCTGAAGACGCTTCAACAAACGAAGAAGTAATCGCATTGTATAAAGGCCAAAAAAAAGTGATTCAAAGTTCTAACCCAGAAGGATTTAATTAACCAACGACTCCACAAAGTTTTGAAATGTATAGCGGTGAGCTAGAAGTTCAAGCAAAAAGAAAGGCTATCGCAGTTCTTCAAGATGAAATCAACAGAATTCTAAACTCTGCTAGAGAACTTGCAACAATCCCTGACCTTATGATAAAAAAAGACAAAACAGGGATAAAATCAGCTTTAGAGCAAATATCAAGCATTGAAGAAGAAGTAGAAAACCTACGACGAAAAATTACAAGAGAGGTAGCTGATGTAGGTGGCTTAATCATGAATAGAGAAAACCTACTCAATACAGCTTATACAATGGATGAAATTGCAGGATACATTACTGGAATTTCGTTCAAGCTATCCAATGTAAAGCCAACCACATTAAAGAGTGCAAAGCTTGACAAAGACCTAACAAAATTAATCGAACTAGTAGTAGACGAAGTCTACAAACTAAATGAAATAATCCGTAGTCTTAACACAAACACTGCAAATGCAATAGAGCTGGCACAAGAAACACAAACTATTGAGAGAGAGATTGACACGAAGTATCGCCAGGCAACGCTAAAGCTTTTGTCAGGTGTCACCAATACAAAGGAGCTAATGTTGCTAAAAGACGTTATTGAAGCCATTGAAGAAATGGCAGATAAATGTCAAAGAGTATCGGACTCTTTCATCTTACTGGCACTCAGCCTATAACACAAATCCTCATCATTTTTGAAGAATTTTTTGGTATTTTGTAAACAAAAGCTGTTAGTTTGTTAAATAGATCCAAAAAAGTACGCCAAGATGAGAGGGAAATGTCAGAAGTCACAAAAGAATACAAAAAAGAATTACAGCAAAGAATCTATGAGGCCTGCAAGAAAGACAAAAGCCATGTAGAAAATCTTATTGCATGAATTTTACAGTTCATATAACAAGATTACATT
This sequence comes from uncultured Nitrosopumilaceae archaeon, assembly GCA_964460675.1. GTDB lineage: Archaea > Thermoproteota > Nitrososphaeria > Nitrososphaerales > Nitrosopumilaceae > CAYWRD01. The sequence goes on along the minus strand of CAYWRD010000092.1, from coordinate 1,293 downwards.
ATCGATTTTATGAAAGGTGAATTAATAGAAAATAGAATTATCGTATGGGATATCGATAATTCAAAAAAACTATTCAAACAAGGATATTATGGAAAGCCAATCGGAATGCCAAAACCAAAACCAGAAGAAATCAATGTTCCTTTAGTTTTGGATTTAATTGAAGGATTATACTTGTTAGAAAATAAAAAAATTACAATTTACAAATTAAAACAAAAAGTATCTATTGAAAAAATGACTGAGGTTTGTTCAAAAGAATATCACGATTTTGAAAAAAAATACATGGTGTACAGAAACTTTAGAGATAAAGGATACATCGTAAATCCCGGGATAAAGTTTGGCTGTGATTTTGCAGTATACGAAAAGGGTCCAGGAATAGATCATGCACCATACCTAGTTCAGGTGTATAATAGACGAGACCCAATAACCTCAACAGGTATTGTGCTAGCTGGAAGATTGGCAACTACAGTGAGAAAGCAATTCATTTTAGCAATTCCCAAAGGGAAAAACAGGGTAGAGTTTTTAGCTATTGATTGGTGGAAAGCTTAGATAGATTTTATGTGACCAGCAATTCTGTCATATATTTCAAATAATTCTTTTGTAATTCCAAAATCCAAATGGTTTTTCCACTTGTTTCTTATTCTTATTGCCCCATCTGTGGGCTCTACATAGATTGTTGCATCGTTTACAGATTGTCTGGCAATCATTTCATTGAGTTCTGAATCATCATTTAATTTGGTAGCCAGTACTCCAGAACCATCCCATTGTACCTTAACTACGGTTTTACTTGCAAAATGACCCTTTGTAGTTAATTTTGTTTTTGCAAGGAAGTTTGATACGGACTTGCCTTCAACATTTCTTCGTACAATAAAATGTGCCTGATATCTATCTAGTGCACCCCATGGCATTGGATTAGGATCTTGCAAATTTTTCTACCCCTTTTGAATAATCTGAACTACGTCAATATTGGAATTTTTAATATCAAGTGTACCTCTATTTGTAATCATTCTAGCGGTTTGAGCAAAATATCTACTGTAGTAATCGCCTTTTTCAACATCATCTGTTCCAATCTCTTTTGGTTCAGAATCTACTCCGATCTCCTTTAACATGTCAGAAAATTTTTCAGGCCATGTTTTTAGTACAAAAGTGTCTGGCTCTGTATCATGCATTAAATTTCAGAAAGCATACCCACAAATAAAGATAACCGGGTGACAAAGTTTGATTTAACCACTAAAAACAGGAGTTATCATATAAAATACTAAAATTTAGTTTTGAATCCAAACATTATGGCACATG
>CAYWRD010000091.1:0-5179 GCA_964460675.1 uncultured Nitrosopumilaceae archaeon | reverse complement strand
AGATTCTCCTGATGGATTTGAGGAATGGCATAAGAGATTACATGAGATTTTGGAAGAGTCAAATGCCAAATTAAAACAATATCAAAACTAAGCTTTATTTGGAAAAAAAGACACGCTACTATATTGTTGCAAGAGCCTTCGTATCTAGATTGGAATAATTCACTACAAACTCTAAACAAGGCATATGAGGCTGGATTATTTGTTTTAATTATAGGTCCTAAGGGAACTGGGAAAACTTCCCTAGTAAGAGATTTTGCTAAAAGCAAGAATACAAAAATGGATTCTATTAACTTCAGTCTCAGAACACGAGAGAGTCATCTTATTGGGACAAAAACTCTTACAAATGGAAGTGTCGGGTTTGATGAAGGATTATTGGTAAAATCAATGAGAGAAGGAAACATACTATATCTTGATGAAATTAACTCAGCTGAAGCTGATGTCCTACTAAGACTAGATGAGGCATTAGACGACAGAAGACAAATTGTCTTAAAGGAATCCACTGGAGAAACAATCAGAGCAGAGAAGAATTGGTTTGTAATTGCAACCATAAATCCTCTTACTCATTCTGGAACAAAAGAGCTGCCACCTCAGTTAATTAGTAGATTCCCAGTTAGAATACGACTAGAGTATCCTCCTGAGAATATAGAATGTGAAATTATCAAGAAATATGTTTCAGGAAATCATGATTCTGAAATTAATCAAGGAGTAAAACTAGCTAATACCCTTAGGCAAGCAGCTGCAGTAGAAGAATTGTTTTATTCCCCTAGTTTAAGGGAAACGATTGCATTTGCTAAATTACTTGATACAGGTATTTCTGCAAAAGAATCAGCTAACATTATTTTTGGAAACGTATATGCACAGTGGGGAAATGTAGAGTATCAAAAAGTAAAAGACATCATCACTTCTATGTTTGGCAATTAGATGCAGAGTTTACAACTACAAAATGAAACATTAGTTGAAATTGCAACGTTTTTGGCCAGACGATGGTCCGAAAATGACAAAATCATAGTTGAATTCTCTGATAAAATAGAAACAAGAACCCGACTTAAGGAAAATAGAATTATTTTAACTCCAATGGAGAAACGAATAGGGAATGATTTTCAGAGATATAGGCAGTTTAGAACTTCACTTTGGTACGAAGCAATGCGAATAAAATTCTGTAAAAAAATACTAAGCAATGATCATGCTTTTGGATTCATACTAAATACATTGGAGACAAATAGAATTGAAAAGTTAGGAAGGCAGATATGGAAAGGAATGGATGAAGAAATTATTTTCAATTATGCCTATATGTTTCTGTCTAGACCACAATTACATACAGTATATGGCAAAGCAAGGATAGTAGAGGCATTCTATCAATACTTCATGTTTGGTGCATTCAAAGGAGAGATACAATCAAGTCATTTTGAAAGAATTAAGAAAGCCTCAGAATTTGGAAAAAAAATAGTAGATGAGGCACTAGAGAAAAAACAAGATACTGAGTTTTTGGAAAAAAAAATTACAGAAATAATTAAAATTCTTGATATTGATTCACTTCAAACAATACCAGTTTCATTACCATTTATGAAACAAGGAATGGCGATTACTGAAAAAGATGTATTAAAATTTCTCAAAGTTGTAACAAAAAACAAAGAAGGCGATTTTGGTAAAGTTGATCCACAAGCAGTTCTAAGAGGAGAAAATGTAAAAGATGAATACAAAGTTTTGTTAGAAGAAAACAAGAAAAATGAGAACAGGGGAATATCTCCTGAAACTATAGGGGTACAAATCCCTACAACTAGAAATGTTGATGAAACAGTAATTTATGATACGGATTTAATTAACAGCTTAAAAACAAGATTCAAGGAATGGAAGACAGGTTGGAAAGAACAGCATTTGCGAACAGGTGAAGAGTTTGATGAAGAAAATTATATCGATGGTCACGAACCATTCTTTACAGATGAAAAAAAATCAATTAAAACAAAAATAATGATTCTTTTAGATCATTCATCTAGCATAGCATCAAATGCACTTGAATACAAAAAGGCAACGCTTGCTTTATGTGAAGTATTAGCTTACCTCCGGGTAAAATTTTCAGTTTATGCATTTAGTACACAAGATAGAGCAGTAGTTTGTTGGATGATTAAACCATATAATGTAAAATGGAATTACATATGTGCCAAAAGGCTTGCTCAAATAGTGGCTAATGGGTCAACCCCTCTAGCAGAAGTATATGATAGAATGTTTCCTATATTACAGTCTAAACGCCCAGACATTTTTTTGACCTTAACTGATGGAGAACCGTCAGATCCAAATGCAGTAAGAAATATGATCAAGTCCATAAAGTCATTAGGCATAAAAATGGTATCATTAGGATTTGGCCCTAATACCATTAGAGCTACAACCATAGCAAATAACCTAAATCATCTCGGATTTGAAAGAACCTTGGCCACAAGCAGGCTGATTGATATCCCAAGCAAGGTTATCGGTCTTCTTGGAAAAGAATAGAATCAACATAGGACATGAATACGTGACTGGTTAAATTATAAATTTAGTAAAAATTCACACATGATAATGGAGAAAAATCTAGAAAATACAGATTCTGCACTTTTAAGACGTTTTGAGCAAGAGATTTGGAATAAGGTTCCTCATATTGAAGAAAGTCAAAACCAATCAAAGGTGGTTAATGCAACTCCTTTGATAGATCTTACTGAAGATTTCAAAGAATGTGCAAAAACAGTCTACAAAACAAACTTAGATGATAAAGATTTGAAAATATATGGTAAGTTTGATTCAACATTACTTAGTGGTTCAATCAAAGTCAGACCTGCTGTTCACATCATTCATGATGCTATAGTTTCAGGAAAGCTAAAGGAAGGTCAAACTGTAATTGAGGCAACATCAGGGAATTTTGGAATTGCGCTAGGTCAGCTATCAAAACTTGGAATTAATGTAATTGCGCTAGTATCAAGAAAATTACAAGAAGGGGTATTCAAAGAACTAAGAAATGAAAATATCAAAATTATGGATTTAGATATGGATATTTGTCCTGCACCGGGAATGGAAAATAAAGTAGATGAATTAGCTGCAAAAGCAAAAGCAGGGAATATTCGCTCACAATTAACTGAATTTGGGTTCGATACGGAAGTATTTGATAAGAACATTGAAGAAATAGAAGCATTACTAGCCAAACAAGATATCATTAACTTGGCTAGATTTCTTGCAAAAATTTATGATTTGTTTTGTCCTGCACAATATGATAACGAACTCAATATTGATGTTCACAAAAAAGTAACTGCAGTGGAAATTGATCAACAGTTGCAGGAAAAAGGAGACTCTTTGGAAGACTACAAAATTGTTTCAGCATTTGGCACAGGGGGAACATCTGGAGGAATAAGCCAATACATGTCGGAGAAATATGGAAAAAAGGCAATGCATGTAGTTTTTCCTATTCCAAGTCAAGATGTGGCAGGGATTAGAACTAAAGCAAATGCTTCTGGATTAAAGTTGTATAGACCTGATACATATGCCGAAGAACATGAGATTGATTATCAAAAGGCAAAATTTCTCTTGAAATTTTTTGTTGATAAAGGATATGATATTGGAGAAAGTACGGCTTTAGCACTATATTCTACTATGCAAATGGCCAGTTCTGACAAAGGAAGAAAATTCATTACCATTGTCGCAGATGGAATTGAAAAATACAAAAAGAGTTTTGAGCAGATTTCAGAAGAAGAAGTTCCAATACAAATTTCACTGGAAGATGCTTCAAAATCAGCAGAAAATTATGACAAGATAATATGGGTTCATACGCAATACACCCCCCGGGAAGAAGGTATTGAAATGATTGCAAAATCTTTAGGTGTAGACAAATCAAAAATTTCCGTTCCTAAGGCAAGAACCATTAATGAATTGTTATCAACACAAAAAATTCCAGAGGAACTAGATAAGGAACTTGATGGATCAAAAGGCAAGTCTTTGCTAGTATGCATGGCTGGAAATACTTCATTAATGACTGCGCAGGTGCTTGCAAGCAAAGGAATAACAACCCAAAGCCTTAGTGGAGGTATAACAAATTTGCCTGAAGGAAGAGGTAAAAATCCTGGTGAATATATCCAAATAGCTAGAGAATAAGTCTTTGAGATGTTTATCAATTTCACAACCATTTGCAGATTTGATTGTATCTGGCAAAAAAACTATTGAGTTACGAAACTGGAGCACTAACTATCGAGGAGAGTTTTTGGTTCATGCACCACTCAAAATTAGAAAAGAAGAATGTAAACGCTTAAGGATTTCAGGTGAATTGGTAACGGGTGCCATTATAGGAAAAGTAAAAATCACAGATGTAAAAAAGTACAATTCTGCCAAAGAGGTAAAAGATGATCAAAAATTTCACATGGCATCTAGAAAGTTTTTTGATAGAACATATGGATTTGTTTTAAAAAATCCTAAAAAATTTCGAATTCCAATTGCTTGTAAAGGACAATTAGGGTTTTTTGACGTAGATTTACCAAAATTGCAAACAAAAAATGAAGAAATAGTTTCAGATATCATAGATGAGGAATATCGATACCAGTGGATTGGTCACCACTAGTTTGGAAGAAAGACGTTACTAGTATATATAAAGGACTATTTAAGGTCGAAGGAATGCCACAAACCAAACCAATTGTTAGTGTGGAAAACGTTGTAGCATCAGCATCAATTGATCAAAAAGTCGATTTAATTGAAATATCTGAAACGTTTCCAGATACCGAATATAATCCGGAACAGTTTCCAGGACTCGTGTTTAGAATAAAAAATCCTAAGACTGCTACTTTAATTTTTAGAACAGGTAAAATGGTATGTACTGGTGCAAAATCAGAAGAAATGGCAAGAAAAGCTGTAAAAACAATTGTACAAAAATTGAGGAAGGGAGGAATTAAAATTAAAAAAGACGCAGTAGTTACGATTCAAAATATAGTAGCTGCAGTCAATCTAGGTGGAAAAATCCATTTAGAAATTGCAGCAAGAAAATTACCTAGAAGTATGTATGAGCCAGAACAATTTCCAGGATTAATTCATAGAATGTTAGATCCTAAAACAGTAATTCTTCTTTTTGCCTCAGGAAAGCTAGTTTGTACAGGAGCAAAAAATGAAGCTGATGTTTACCGCTCTGTTCATAATTTACATGCATTATTAGAAGAAAAGAACCTAATGATCT
>CAYWRD010000090.1:0-5331 GCA_964460675.1 uncultured Nitrosopumilaceae archaeon | reverse complement strand
CAGAACTACATTCTATTGTAAGGTATTTCATGTTTGGTCTCAGTTTTATAATGTTACTTGTAGGAACCATAACTAAATTTACTGACTATTCTCCAAACCAATTTCAAATATTTTTGTATGCTGTATATCATTTGGGAATTACATTTGGAGTGTTCTTTGTCACTAGACGAAGAGAACATGACGTTTTAAACGAAATAAACTAATTTTTTAAAAAATTTCCTTGTATTTTTGTATACTGTTTATTTAAGGATTTTACGCAGACCTGCGCATCTGTTTCTTATCGTGACTTCGGTAACTCCTGATGCTATGGATATGTCTTTTTGTGATTTTACCTCTCCTGTGCTTATACAAGCTAAATAGAGAGCTGCTGCAGCTATTCCCATTGGGTCTTTTCCTGCCACCATTCCGAATTTTTTAGCTTTTTCTAAAATTGCAACTGCTTTTCTCTTACTCTTTTCACTAAGTTCTGCAATGCTTGCAATCCTTGATACGCCTTTAATTGGATCAACTACTGGCATTTTTAATTCTAATTCACGGAAAATCAATCTGTAGCATCTTGCAACATCTTTTCTTCTGATATTGATGCCTTTTGCTATGTCATCTAGCGTTCTTGGAGTTTCTGTATTTCTACAAGACGCATATAGGCATGCAGCAACTAGACCTTGAATGGATCTACCTCTTACAAGTTTTTTCTCCATTGCCTTTCTGTAAATATATGCAGCTTTTTCTATAACTGCATCAGTTAATCCTAATTTGTCTTTTAATTTATCCATCTCATTTAGGGCTTGTCTTAGATTCCTGTCTGCAGATGAGTGAGCTTGCGTTCTACTATCCCATGTTCTTAATCTCTCAATTGAGCTTTTGATGCTGGCTGATAATGGCTTTCCTGTAGAATCTTTGTTTACAGCACCTATTACTGTGGATAAACCCATATCATGCATTGTCAACGATGTACCTGCACCTACTCTTGTTCTGTTTCCTTCATCGTTTGAAAATGAACGCCATTCTGCACCTGTGTCTACAATATTATCAGTAACTACAAAACCACAAAAACCACAAAACATTTCTCCATTATTATCATCTGTAACTAACTTTTGTTTACCACATGAAGGACATTTAGGAGTAGTTAGAATTGACTTATTCATCATAGCAATATAATGATACTTTGGGTTATTAGACATTTTACCCAAATTAAAAGGGTGATTTGTGTGTAGGTTAAGCTAAGTGTAATTCTAATTTTATAGAATGAGAATTATAAATTGTTTTACGCATAAAAAATTAGGATACACTAACTAAGCAAACAATATGCATAATTTGGATTCATTGAGGGAAACATTATGTTGTTTGGATCATCAATGTGTGGCAAACCTATAGAATGACCAAGCTCATGTGTCATGATTTTTTCAACACTTTGCACATTGTATAATTGAAAACTTCCGTCACAATTGTAATCACCTAAAGTAACCTCGACAATGCCTTTTCCTAAATGTGCATGTCCCAAAACACCTTCACCGAGATCTCTGACTACCCACGTAACCCATACATTTGCTTCGCTTTTTAGATTAGTAATTTCAAAATTAACTTTAGCTTTTTGTTCGTTTGCTGTTAGCTCTTGACTTTCCCAAAATTCAAATGAATTCTTTAGCGTGCTAACGTGATCTAATGGTAAGCCGCTTGGCTGCTCATTTACATATACTTTGTAATTTATTATCAATACGTCATCAACTTTTTCAAAAGTTGGATCGGGAAAATTCTCGGAAGCGTTTTTTGCTTGTTCTTCAAAATTCCATTTGACATAGTCTCTTAGGAATTTTTTGATAACGTCACCGCTTGGATTGGGGTATTCTATGTATCTTTTCTCCTTTACAACATTATTTGAAATTTTATTCAAATATGTCTTAAATGCACTAAGCTCTCTTGCCCTCTCTTCCTCGATTTCTTCGGCAGATTTTTCAATTTTTACTAGTATGATACCTTTTTCCATCAAATATTGTAATCCGGATACAAAATCTTTGTCTGGGATTTGATTTTCGGACCACCATTTGGCATTATCTCTTACCCAATCTGGAATTTTTTCAGAAGATACTGTACGTGGCTCTATTGTCTGAATCTGTATAATTTTTTTCTCTATTAGGAACTTTAGCGCATTGACAAATTCAGAGTCATCTATAAGTCCATCTGACCACCATTTTGCAATTGGTTTTATGTGTGAAGGAATTTTAATTGTACCTATATTTAGTAAGGAGTCTGGTTTTTCTGTTGGTGTATATGGATACTTTTCAAGAACTTTGTTGGTATGTTCTAAATAATTTTTAATTACTATGCTATTTGGTTTTTGATCCAGTGCAATTTCAAAATATTTTTTTGCTTCGTGATATTCGCCAAAATTCCCAAAACCTACTCCCAGCCCCGTCAGCGCAACAACATCATTTGGTTTATTTTGTAATACTTTAAAGAATTGCTCCATTGATTTTTCATGATATCCTAAATTACTCTGAGCTATTCCTTTCATTTTTAATGTTGATATGTTGTTTGGAAATTCATCAAGGATTTCATCATAAATTATTATTGCTTCACGATATTGTTTATTCATAAGATGTTCAGTAGCTTCATTGAACATGTTCTCTGCAACATCTTGGGATAAACCAAAGCTTGGTACAATAGTAAATGCACTCAAGACTATAACAGTTATTAAAAAATAATTCATCATTTCATATTCTCGATTCATCATTAAATTTAGTTATGTTTTGCTTTTATTTTCAAAATTCATACTTAAACACTACTATTGTCTTAGCGTCATAAAAATAAGCAAAATCTTTAATCCCGTAGAAATTACCGTGTTTTAGATTGACAGAAATTGGTGCAGGAGAAGAAATCTACCTACTCCGAAAAAAAATCCAGGAACTTACCTCAGAAATTAACTCATTAGGTAAAACCCCTAAAGAAAAACCTGAATTAATTGAAAATACTAACATTTTACGTATCAATAAGCATCTGTCTGCAGTAAACGAAAAACAAACAGAGCTCATATCTGCATATGGCGAATACTCTAAAGCCTTAGAGAAGATGCTTTCTATGGTATTTGATATTCAAAATGATCTCAAAAACCTACTTCGTGAACAGACAAAATTAATCTCAAAATCACCTAAAAAATCTAGAAGTAAGACCAAAAAATAATCTATCTGGTAACGTCCCCGACCATCACTCTTTTCGTTTTGGATTTGTTCTCAATAACTAGAGCGCCGTCTTGATCAATTCTTAATGCCTTTCCTTTGATTATTTCGTTACCATCTGAAATCTTTACTTCATTTCCTATGGTTGAGGATCTTTTTGTCCATTCTTTTACAATTTCATCAAATTTTGCTGTACTAAGTTTTTCATAGGTGTTTTCTAATTCCTTCAGAAAAGTTTGAACTAAAACCAGTGCTTCGGCATTTTTATCATTTTTTTTAATTGAATCTGCACCATAGAAGTTTGGTAATTTTTTCAAAGTTTTTTCAATTTGTTTTATGTTTACGTCAAAATTTATTCCAACACCTAAGACAAGATTTTCTATTCTGTTTGATTCCATAGAAATGTCTACAAGTGTCCCCGCAACTTTTTTTCCATTAATTGTAACATCATTTGGCCATTTTACTTTTGGCTTAATCTTGGTAGATTTTTCAATTGCGTTTGATAGTGCTAGAGATGCTGCAACAGGAAAAAGCATTGTTGCAGTAATATTAAACTCGGGATGAATAATTATTGATATCCAAATACCACCTTTTGGTGACATCCATTTTCTCCCCCTCCTGCCTTTTCCACTAGTTTGTTTTTCAGCTATGATTACAGTACCGTTTTCCTTTTTATCTTTGGCCATTTTGATTGCCTGTGTTTGAGTCGAGTCTACAGAATCAAAATAATATACACGCCTTCCAATCCATTTTGTATTGAGGTGCGTTGTAATTTCCCAAGGCAAAAGTAAGTTTGTATTCTCAGATAATCTGTAACCTAGTTTTTGTTTTGAATCTATTGTATAGCCTAATTCTTTGATTTTTTTGATGTGTTTCCAAACTGCTACCCTGCTAATTTTAAGAACATCGCTGAGATCCTGACCTGATAAATATTCTGTATCATGTGATTTTAAAAATGATAAAACTTTGACTAAACCAGGATTATCAAAGGAATTATACATTTTCAGAATTTGTACTTTTCATCTAATATAAAATACAAACTAGAATCCTATGTCGATGTCAAATCCACCATCATCGAATCCTCCTCCATCGTCCATACTATCTGCTCCTTCCGCGCCGTCCATCCCTTCTGGTATGCTCTCTGCAGGAACGTAATCATGCATAGACGCACCAATCATACTAAACATCATACTAAACATCATAATATCCATAATTCCAAAAAACATCATCATCGGAAGAAATGATCTGTTATCATCCATGAAGTCTTTGAGTTTTTGTTTGTCTTTTCCTTGGTAAAGAAGTTGCATTTGTTGCCATTTTTCTTCTACCTCATGTAATCTCTGCTCAAGTTCGTTTTGACCTTTGTCAGTAACTGTGATCTCTATTTTCTTTCCTAACCATCCTTTTTTTTCTTCAACTTGAATGAATTCTCGTTTTTCTAATTTTTCTAAAATGGCATTTAGCTCCTCAGCATCTATTTTTGTCTCTTTTTGGATTTTCTCAAATTTTTTCTTTCCTCTACGTATTGCTCCTAAAACTATGATGTCGGTTGGTTCGTATTCCATACGTTTACTTCTATGTCAAAGTATTATTTGTTTTTAATGCAAAATTATTTTTCAATGCTTGATTGATTTTTTCTTCAATTCCTACAACCATTATATTCTTGTATTTTGTATTGTTGTTATGGAACAAGACCTCCATACAGACGAGGAAATAAAAAAAATTCTATCTATGAAAAAGGTTGCTGTGATTGGTATGTCTAGAAGTGACAACAAAGCTGCTCATTTTGTCCCAAAATATTTATCTGAAAATGGATACGATATTATCCCTGTTAACCCATCTGCTGAGACCATTTTAGGAAAAAAGTCCTATTCTAATGCTTCTGCCATTCCTGACTCTGTTGATATTGTTGACATTTTCCGTCCCTCTGAGGAAGTACTTCCATTTGTTAAAGACGCTATTAAGAAAAAGCCTAAAGTGATATGGCTTCAAGAAGGAATACATAATGAAGAGGCCGAAGAATTAGCACGAAAAGAAGGTATTGATGTCGTGTTTAATAGATGCATGCTCGCAGAACACCAAAGATTATTCTAAAATGGCTACATTTGATTCCTTTTGTGAAAGTCTGGAAAAATTAGTTCATGAATATGAAAGAGAT
>CAYWRD010000089.1:292-5350 GCA_964460675.1 uncultured Nitrosopumilaceae archaeon | reverse complement strand
ATGTGTAGTATGACAATTTGTGCATTGGAGGATTTTGCAATATGTATGGCGTGTTCAAGTGCTTTATCTCCTGCAGGAGTTCCAGCATGAGGAACTAGAATTTTGTTATACAATAACTACCGCTAATATTTTCAAATATTTAAGATTCTAATTGGTTTTGATTATAATTTTTGATAATAGAAAACCTAGTCGACTTATCTAGAACAACAATGAAATACTAAAAAAATCAAACACATTACGTGGTCTCTGTTATAGTCATACCAATAATAATAGTCTCAATACTTGGGCTTGCAGGTTATCTGGTATACCGTTTGGCATTGTATGATTATTTATGTAAAAGATCTGTTGATCAAATGCTTTTCAAATACAAGATATCTAAAACACCATATCAAATCATTACAGAATACCACAAAACCAAGGGAAAAGACATATCTGAAAAAGAAATCCGTAATTTGGAAAAGCATTACAGACAAAACGAACCAGAGCAATTTCTTGCAATGTATGACACCATAAGAGACAATTCCAAAAATAATAATCAGGACTAGTTTGTAATTACCATTCTATCAAACAGTCAAGGTGTGGTAGGTATCTGAATAAACGGTGTACCAGTATCACCTACAACTAGCGGGAGTTTTCCATCCCATCTTTGTGTCTTTAACCATTCCAAATATTGTGGGTTCTGTGCCAATGCATCGTTAATGATATTGATTGCCTCTGCCTCTCCTTCTGCTTCAGCTATGTTGGCCTTTGCAATACCCTGAGATATTGCCTCTTGCTGTTTTGCCTCTACCTGTATTCTTCTAAGCTGGTTTTCGGCTTCGAGAGCTTTCTGCTCTGCTTCAACTTTTGCTTCTACTGCATTTGAGAAAGTTGTTGAAAATTTGAAATCTGTAATTGAAACTACTTCGGTAGTTACCCTAAATCCGTGTATACGATCTATAATTGATTGTTCAATGTCTGCTTTTACAAGAGGTCTTTTTGTAATTAGTTCTTCTGCATTATACGTTGCAGTAACTTGTTTTACGGTCTCTTCTATGGCAGGCTGAATTACTCTATTTTCGTAATCAGGGCCCAAGTCTTGGTATAGCAAATGGACTGATTCCTTACTTGGATGATAGTTTACAGTCACCGTAGTAGTTACTGTCTGAAGGTCATTGGTTTCTGCAGTTGTTGATTGTACATACTTTAGTGTTCTTACCTCCATGTTGATTACATCATCTGCAAATGGCGTTACAAAATGCAGACCCTCGCCAAGTGGAGGAACATTAGTTTCAACTGCTCCCCAATGAAGCAATACACCCCTATGACCTGCATCCACTATGTGTACAGACGCATAAGCTACAATTCCTATTACTATAAGCGCTATAATTGCAATAATTGCTCCCTTGGCCATTCCAACATTGACATTTAGTTTTGGAGACTCATATCTAGACAAACTGTACACTGTCGATTGTTCTTACTATTATACTAACGTCTACTTGCTTTTTTGTGACTATGAAAAGTTAAGTGAATTCGTCAACAAATTTATGAGATCATTTTGTTCTAAAAACCAAGTGTCAAGTGAATTTATTTGGTTGTATTTGATAATTTTCATAATTCCTATGGCTAGGATAATTCCACGTCTTGTTAGAAAATACAGAGGCAAAAATACTACATTACAACCAAATTTTGAAAAAACACCAAATCAAAAAGGAGAATACTCAGTACAAGACAATCCAAGAGATAGTCAGATTCAAACTAACGACGTAAAAGTCATCAACGAGCTTAATCGAGGACCGACAACGTTTGAAAAAATTCAAAAAAACACCGGAATTGACAGCAAGGAACTGGATTCCATTTTAGGAAATCTTGAAAAACGTGGCCTAATGAAAGTAGTTCGCAAACAAGGATTGTTTGGTACAAAAATAGAACTTCACCCTACCAAAAATCCAGAATAACTCTGACATTGATTGTACCGATAATTTTTGTTTTGAAAATATATGACAAAGACGATGGATTTGTCATGCCGCACGGAGGCTTTGTAGCAGATAATCTGAGATAACATTATCTCTTTTTTTCTTTTTTTAATTAGCACGTAAAACTTTGAGATTAATCGCACCAAGAATCCAAGCCATGTTTAATCGGCTTTTTTAGATTCAGTCTGTGTTCTATTTGCAGATAAACTTCTAGTCTTCTCGGAGTTTCGGCTACAAAATCACAAACAAGACACCGATTAATCATGGAATGAAAAGTTGGTTTGGTTTTGATAATAATGGTTGGTTATTGTGGAAATTTAGTCATTTTAGATTTTAGGTAGATTTTTCTTTAAGGGGGTTAGAAATTTTTTCCAAAAATTGCTTTTATTGGCTTGTTAAAATAAAACCAAATGGTACCAGCAATAATTGAGAATCCTACAATAAGCAAAACTGCAACACTGCTCAATATTTTTCTAGCGTTAGCCTAGGTTAATAAAGTTGCCATAAGCTAACTTATTATAGACCGCAGTTTATTCTAATATTAATAAAATTGAATACAGCCATAATTCCTATCGTAGCAGTGATTGCAAAAATTTAGATCAAAATAATAGCAACCATAGTAAAAAGTGAAAAGAAGGATCTCACATAACAAATACCAGTATGTTAAAAGAAAATCCAGATAAATCGATATTATTAAGACATGGCTTGAATCCTCAAAATATTCTAATCAATTTTTCCCATCTTTCCGTCTTGATAGTCTTTGATTGCTTGTTGCAGCTCCTCATCGGTGTTCATTACAAACGGTCCATATCGTTTTACAGGTTCATTGAGAGGAGTTCCTGCAATTAACAGTACTTCAGCTTCACTATCATCAGTAGAAAGTATAATCTCCTCTCCGTTCTTGTCAAAAAAGATGGCCTGGTTTTTCTTGACAAGTCTTTTGTCACTTCCAAACAATGCATTTCCTTTTATTACATATGCAAAGGCATTGTAGTTTTGTGGTACATTTTGAGTAAATGTTGCATTTGGTTTGAGAGTAAAATGCAAGTAAATAATTGGAATTTTTGTATCAATTACTGCTTTTTTTCCCATTGATTCTCCTGCAATTATTTTGGCTTGCACGGAACCATCATGTGTTTTTGCAACAGGCATATTTTCAGAAGAAATTTCTTGGTATCTTGGTTTGGTCATCTTTTCTTTTTTTGGTAGGTTTACCCAAAGCTGCAATCCATGAAATCTTCCACCTTTTTTTGCAAATTGCTTCTCAGGTAGTTCAGAATGAATTACACCAGAACCTGCAGTCATCCACTGAACATCGCCTGGCAATAATTTTCCAGAATTTCCTTGTGAGTCTTTGTGTTCAAACGCTCCTTCAATCATGTATGTTACTGTCTCAAATCCCCTGTGAGGATGAGGTGATGCACCCTTTGCTTCATTTGGAGCATAGTTTACTGGTCCCATCTCATCAAGCAGCAAAAACGGATCAAAGTCTCTTACAGCATAGTTTGGAAAAGGTCTATTGACTTGGAAACCGTCTCCCTCGGTTGTGGTTTTAGCTGTAATTATTTCAGAGATGGTTCTTTCATTTTCGGGTGCTGACACATGTTGTATACAAATTGATTCTATTTAATCCTCAAAAAAGACTAAAGGTTTTGGTTTAAGACTCTAGGGGTTTGATAGATCTATTTTCGGCAGTGAGTTTTTTTCAAAATTTGTTACACATTACAGACTTAATGTGGTTCTAATTGCCGATATTCTTTTTCTCAAAGTAACTGTTGAAACATTGGAGAGTTCAGCAAACTCACGTTGGCTAACAGAATACCCATTAATTATTGAGGCAACATAAAGCGATGCGGCAGCGTGGCCCATGGGGTTTTTTCCCTCTGACATGCCTCTTGCCTCTGTGTCGCTTAGTATGTTTATGGCAAATCGCTTGGTTTTTTCGTTAAATCCCATATTATTTGACAGTCTGGTGATAAATGATGATGCATTGTATTGAGGCACTTCAAGGTTTAGTCTGCGAATTAATACTCGTACTCCCTTCTGCAGAGTCTTTTTTGTAATATTTCCCACACGGGCAATCTCCATCATATTTCTAGGTGTTGATGTTTGTCTGCAAGAAATGTACAAAGCCGCACACATTAGAGATACTGCATCACGGCCACGAGTCAGTTTAGCATCTACTGCCTTTCGAAATAGATATGCAGTGTTTTCAAGAGTAAAATCAGGCAATCCAAGTTTTTCTTCCATTCCGTTCAAAAGCAATAATGATTTTCGAAGTGTACTTTGTGAGGATTTCATAGCCTTGCTTCGTCTATCCCATAATCGCAATCTATGAAACGTTGATTTGTTGGCAGTCAAGGACTTGCCGCTAAAGTCTTTCTCACCAATTACTGTGTTCATTCCCTTATCGTATATTTGCAGAGAATTTTTTGGTCCAGCTTGCGTGTTTGTCATGAATTCACCAAAGCCAGAAGTCTGATTTTTACTGTAACTGTATGTCTTTTCGTCTGTAACGGAACCACAGTTGGCACAAAATGTTTCACCATTGTCAACATCTGTAATTAGTTTGGTAGAGTTGCAGTTTTCTAATTTACATTTTGACATATTATACTATAATGAATACACGTTCGTTGCCTTTATACTGTCTTTAAATTAGTATGAGCTATATTCTCATTATCTAGAATAAGAACAATATCGTAAACTCCTGTTTAATGGAAAACACCACATGTTCAGTATGACACAAACAAAACAAAGTTCCTATGTAATACCTCAAAAGATCCTAATCAATTTAGAACAAATCCCTTGCAATTATTTTTGATAGTTTGAACCTAAAGCGTTTTCAAGACTATCTGTTGGCAAACCACGTTCTTGAAGATTCCACAAATTAATGGAATGCTGAATCATTTCTGGATAACCACACTCCATTTCAACTTGTATTGAAGCTGATTCATGCCAAAACAGCAAGACCGGTTCATTTTCTATGGTTATTGGCCCCAAGTATTTTACAATTCCAAGTCCAGGAAGATATGGTTCTGATAAATCAGGATGAAACTCTGCATAGCCATCTTTTCCTATATTTGTGCAAAGTACTACAAACGTA
>CAYWRD010000089.1:0-282 GCA_964460675.1 uncultured Nitrosopumilaceae archaeon | reverse complement strand
CAAATTCAACATTAATGGAGTTATCATCTTGTAGGCATATTTTTTCCATTGCCATCATGTTCGGATTATCATTAATTGGAAGATAATCATAGTGACCAGCTTTTTTGTCAAATACAGCGTTTTTCATATTCTCAATGAAATAATTTTCTGTTTTTGTCCATTCACAGTTTTTTGAATCAATATGGTGAGTTTGGTTGTTCCATTCAAAATACCAATCAGGTTTTTCACCAGAATAATCACACCAGTCATAAATTCTCTGAAGATCATCAATGATCATTCCAT
>CAYWRD010000088.1:0-5418 GCA_964460675.1 uncultured Nitrosopumilaceae archaeon | reverse complement strand
AACGAGCAAAACATTCCAAATAAGAACAATATAGCTTTTAGCTAAAGTATTGTTGACAGAAGATTATGATAACAATATCGTGATCATAATTTTTAATTGCAGGAGGTAGGCGAAATATTGCATCTAGCCGGTAGTGGCAGAGTAATTGTTCAATTATCTGAAAAGGTAGTAGAAGGACAGTTACTTTGTGACAAGAAAGGCACTAGAGTAGCAAAAGTTATGGAGTTAATTGGTCCAGTAAGAAGACCATTTGCATCAGCAACTCCGTTAACTAACAACATCAAAAAATACATTGGCAAAAATATTTTCGCCGCAGAATATTCTCCTGTCAAGAAAGAAAAAAAATTCAGGAGACGAAAAAGATGAACATATTAGAAACACAAAGTTGTCCTGAGTGTCGAGCAAATCTAGTAGATGACACTCAGAACGGCGAAATAATCTGCTCAGGTTGCGGCGTAGTAGTCGCTGATCAAATTGCAGATTATGGTCCAGAAACAAAAAGTTCGAATCTCGAAGAAAAAATGAAGCTTGCAAGAGCAACAGGTCAAACAACTTATTCACAGCATGACTTGGGAATAACAACAGAAATTTCAATCAGTGCAAAAGACTTCAGTGGAAAAACAATAAGCTATGATGTTGCAAATCAGATGCATAATCTAAGGAAATGGCAGCAAAGAGTACGCGTTTCAACCCCAAGAGAAAGAAGACTGTCTAATGTTTTGACAAAAATTGCAGAAGCATGCAACAATCTTTCTTTGTCAAAAAATGTTTTAGAAACATCTTCTATGATATACAGAAACTTGGATGGACATGTTGATGTGAAGGGAAAATCAGTAGCTAGCATTTCTGCGGCTACAATTTACATGGCATGTAAACAATGTGACGTAGTAAGATCTCTAGAAGAAATTGTTAGAGGTCTTTGCCAAGCAAAAGATGTAAAGTCAAAAACAAAACTGGCAGCAAGATATTACCGAACCATGGTTATGGAAATGGGATCTGTCAAAGCCCCAGTTGTCACCATGGACAAGTACATCTCAAAGATTGCAAACATGACACAGACAGATGTCAGGGTTGAAAGACTAGCCTTAGAAATTGCTGAAAAAACCAAAAATAACAACATGGCAGATGGAAAAGCACCAAATGGAATTGCTGCAGCCTATCTGTACATAGCATCTGTTTTGCTAGGACAAAATGTACTACAAAGAGATGTATCAAGCATTGCAGGCGTAACAGAAGTAACAATCAGGAACAGATGTAAAGAGATTCTTACCAGCTACAAGCTAAGAATAGCTTTGAGACCATCACTGGCCAAAAATTAACACCCTTTTCTTTTCATTTTACGTTAAGAAACTACATTAGGAATAGCTAAATTTCGTAGGTATTTTATATAGAATAACAACTTTGTTACCCATGGCCGTACTTGAGATAAAAGATCTCCACGTATCAAGAGAAGGAAAAGAGATTCTCAAAGGAGTTAATCTAAAGACAGGTCCTGGTCAAGTACATGCCATTATGGGGCCAAACGGTTCAGGAAAAAGTACATTAGCTTATACGCTTCTTGCCCATCCAAAATATGAAATAACATCAGGAGATATTTTGCTAGACGGTGAAAGTATCAAAGATCTTAGTGCCGATGAACGTTCAAAAAAAGGATTATTCTTAGGTTTTCAATATCCAACAGAAGTTTCGGGTGTAGGTTTTTCACACTTTCTAAGAACATCTTACAATTCTCTTAGCAAAGCAATGAAAGGAGAAGACAGAGAAGTTTTCATTACAGTAAGAGAATTTCAAAAATATCTAAAAGATAATTTACAAAAAGTAGGATTAAATGATGAATTTCTCTCACGTTATCTTAATGAGGGTTTTTCAGGTGGTGAAAAGAAACGCTCTGAAGTATTACAGATGGCAGTTTTGAAACCAAGAATATCAATACTAGATGAGCCCGACTCTGGTTTAGATATTGATGCTGTTCAGTCAGTTGCAAAAGCAATAAGCGAAGTTTCAGACAAAGATGCAACTGTAATTGTAATTACTCACTATGCAAGGATTCTAAAATTCTTAAAGAAACTAGACTTTGTACACGTTTTTGCAAGAGGCAAAGTACTCAAAAGCGGAGATGCCAGTCTTGCAGATGAGTTAGAAGCCAGAGGATATGACTGGGTTCTAGAAGAGACTCAACAATAACCAGGGATTTTTGCTATTCAAAGTATATGTTCAATTTAATTCAGATATTCTAACCATAACAGGAGATACCATCAACATAGGAATCAGAGAAAAACCCATCAAAGGTAAAGCAAATAAAGTAATCATAAAGAAACTAGCAAACCATTTTGGTATCTCGTCATCGAAAGTGAAAATAAAAACTGGTACCAAATCAGATACAAAAATAATTGAGATTCTAAAGTAGAAACAAGTTTTTGTTTAAATAGGGTCTAAAAAAATCTAGATCATGGAATCAAACGACGATGAAAAATATTATTTTAATTTCTCATTCTTTACTGTAGATCCAAAATGGAGATGGATGGCTGACCTTGCTAAAGAAGAATCAGCAAGAGAAGTGGAAAACGTTATAAAAAATTCAGGCATTAAATTTAGATCATACTCCACACTTGGACTTAGAAGTGATGCAGATTTTCTATTTTGGTTTGCTGCAAAATCAGTTGAAGAAATACAGCAAGTAATTTCTAAATTATATCTTACAGTTTTTGGCAAATACATCAACCCTTCTCAAAATTACCTTTCTTGCACTAGACCATCAATGTATGCAAGAAAAGGCAGAGTTATTTCATTTGTTGCAGGAAAAGAATCAAAAAAATATGTTGTAGTATATCCTTTCACAAAAACAAGAGAATGGTATCTATTGCCAAAAGAAGATAGACAAAAAATGATGGATGAACATATCGATGTTAGTCAGAAATATCCAGACATTGTCCTAAATACGACTTATTCATTTGGAATAGATGATCAAGACTTTATGTTGGCTTTTGAAACGGATGAGTTAAGAGATTTTCAAGACCTAATTATGGACTTGAGAGAAACTAAGGTTTCAAAATATGTCAAAGTCGATACACCCATGATAGTCTGTGTCAAAAAGGATATTATTCCGCTAATTTCCAGTTTGGGTTAGTGGAATCTCTAAAAGAATGGGCAACAGTTGTAAAAGCGCTTGAGAATGGCGATCAAACAGTTCTATTGCGCAAAGGCGGAATTTTAGAAATAGCATCAGGTTTTAAAATCGAATCTAAAAAATTCATGCTGTTTCCTACCTGGGAACACCAAGAATATCATCATCTAAAACCAAAGTTTCACAAATATCTAGACAAAGTAAAAGACAACCCACCAGAAAAAGAATTCAACAACATAACGTCATATGCTGAGGTTCTAGCTGAAACTGATGTTTCATCAGATGAGATAATAGAAGAGTTATCTCCATTTCATATCTGGAGTGATTCATATATTAAAGAAAGACAGCAGTGGAAGCCAGAAAAGCCTATGAAGGCTATTTTTCTGAAAACATTCAAAATTCCTCAAATAAAGATCCCTTTAAAATCAGAATACCAAGGATGCAAATCTTGGATAAACATAAATGAAGAAATTCCAAAAGGTGAAACAGTTTTGAGTGAAGATGAGATTCAATCTAGATTAAAAAAATTCAAGGAGATAACAAAATGAAATACAGAAAATTAGGAAAAAGTGGAATAAAGGTATCAGAAATTGGATTTGGAGCATGGACAATAGCACTTGATTGGTGGGGCAAAAAAATCGAAGAAGACGAAGCTAAAAGAATGCTAAAAAAAGCCTATGATGTGGGAATTAACTTCTTTGAAACTGCAGATATGTATGGTAAAGGTAAAAGTGAAAGA
The DNA here is from genome assembly GCA_964460675.1 of uncultured Nitrosopumilaceae archaeon. Classification (GTDB taxonomy): domain Archaea; phylum Thermoproteota; class Nitrososphaeria; order Nitrososphaerales; family Nitrosopumilaceae; genus CAYWRD01. Next base: position 1,555 of record CAYWRD010000088.1, on the reverse strand, counting down.
TTGATTGGTGAAGTATTCAAAGATATGAGAAATGAAATTGTGATTTCTTCAAAATATGGATATGATTTTTCACAAGTAGAGCAGATTGGTCATGCTGAATTACCACAGCATTTTGACCCAGAATTTACCAAAAAAGCTCTTGATGCAAGTTTGGAGAGATTAAAGACAGATTATATTGACGTTTATGGTCTACATAATCCAAAACTGAACCACATAAGAGACGATTCAACGTTTAATGCTTTGGATGGATTGATTAAGGAAGACAAGATAAAATCATTGCAAGTTGCTTTAGGGCCAGCAATAGGATGGACAAAAGAGGGGCTAGAGGCAATGGATAAGAAAAATGTTACAGCAGTTCAAACCGTCTATAATATTTTAGAACAGACTCCAGGAAATGAATTACTTGACAAAGCTGAAAAACAAGACGTTGGGATTTTAGTAAGAGTGCCAGATGCTTCTGGAATACTTACAGGAAAGATAACAGCAGATACAGTAATTCCAAGTAACGATCATAGAAAAGATAGAAAAAAAGAATGGAGGATGGAGGCTCTCAAGAAAGTAGAGCAGTTAAGACCAATTGCTGAACGGAATGGTTTGAACATTACAGAATTTGCAATCAAATTCATTTTATCAAAGAAGGCAATTGGCTCAGTTTTACCCACAGTGGTTAATGAAGACGAAATTCAAATGTTTGCAGACATCTCTGATGGGAGATATCTGTCTGATTCAGATATGAAGGAAATCGATGAACTTTACAATACTTGGCCAGAATATGAACTAAAGGCAACACAAGCATCATAATTGCAAAATCCAATAGACACTAAAAAAACATTAGAGATTATTCAACGATTAAAATTTGCTAAAATCGGGGATTATAAAAAATGGGACAAGATAGTCAACAAGATAAATGATGGAATTAATTTGACAGATAAAGATTATCAGTACATTTCAACATTATCTCGAACTTACCAGGATCAAAAGGTAACTCGAAGTAAAATCTACCATACAAAATTATCAGATTTAGACCAAAGGCACCCATGTAAAATCTGTGGCAATGACTCTATGTTTTATTGCAATATGAATGACGAATATTTCTGCCCAGTTCATGTGGTAGGACACGATGAAAATGAGTGGTAATCACACCGCAACTAATTCTTCAATAGAAAAATCATTCTCAACAAAGTATTCTACTCTAGTTTTTTTGAATTCTCGTTCGCTAAACAAAATTGTATACTCATTTACATTAATTTGATTTTGAATAGTTTTTGCCACGTCTGCAGCTTCGTCTTTTGATTTACAATGAATCATTGAAAATACATTATACGGCCAATCTGGATAGGATGGTCGTTGATAGCAATGACTAACTTGTGGGAAAGCACCGAGGTTTTCACCTACTTCTTCAATCCTATCTTCTGGTACCTTCCAAACTATCATACCATTTGCAACAAATCCAGCATCTCTATGTCGAAGTATTGCTGCAAATCTTCTCATTACACCAATCTCTTCATAATATTTTGCCTTTTCAAATAATTCATCTTCTGTAATTCCTAAAGAT